>JBBQPR010000003.1:0-81138 GCA_038217075.1 Sphingomonadales bacterium | reverse complement strand
TATCCGGTCGGGCATGTATGCGCCGACCCTGGGGGCGGCGTGCGGGCTTGGTTATGTGACCGCAGCCGACGGCGGCGTCGTCGGGCCGATCGGCGCCGATGATTATGAAATCGAGATCGCCGGGGTGCGGTACCCGGCCATTGCATCGCTGAAACCGATGTTCGACCCGGGCAATGCCCGCATTAAATGCTGAAACCTGTGGCGGAGTGACCCGGATGACGACGGATTGGGCAGTAACGATGCGGGCGTTGGCGGCGGACACCCGCGCCGGATTCAGCATGCCGCGCGAGTTCTACTGCGACGAGGCGGTGTTCGAAGCCGATATGGAGCAGGTGGTCGGCCGCAAATGGATCATGGCCGGCCATGTCGACCAGTTGCGCGGCAAGGGCGATTATTTCCTGTTCCGCATCGGCGGCGAACAGATCATCATCATCCGCGAGAATGAAAGCAGCATCAGGGCGTTCTACAATGTCTGTCGCCACCGCGGGTCGTTGATCTGCAGCGCCGATGCCGGCAATGCCAAAAAGCTGGTCTGCCCCTATCACGCCTGGACATACGGGCTGGACGGGGCGTTGATTTCGGCCCGGTTGATGCCGGAGGATTTCGACCGCAAGGACAATGGCCTGATCCCCTGCCACGTCCGGGTGTATTTCGGTTTTGTGTTCATCAACATGACGCCGGGGGAGCCGGATGATTTCGCCGCAACCTTTGGTGACATGGCGGCGATTCTGGATTTTCATGGTTTTGCCGATGCCAAGGTCGCGCACCGCGCTTCCTATCCGACCGCTGCGAACTGGAAGCTGGTCGTCGAAAACTTCCTTGAATGCTATCATTGCCAGCCGGCGCACCCGGAATTCTGTTCGATGCACCCACCCGAGGCGTTGATTGCCGTGGGCGCCGGGCCGAGTTCGGGGCCGAGCGATGCGGTCGAGAAATATCAGCCGGTGCTCGATGCCTGGGAAAAGCGCGCGGCGGCGCTGGGCCGCCCGATCGGCAATATTGATGATGCGCCCGACAGCAGCCATTTGCGGCTGGTGATGCAGCGGACGGTGCGCGAAGGCTATACGTCTGAAACCCAGGATGGCACGGCGGCGTCCTGCCTGATGGGCAAGCGCAGCGATTGGGACGGCGGCCGCATGCACCTGGCGTTCAGCCCGTTCAGCCATGTTGTTGCCGGGAATGATTTCGCCATCCTGTTCCAGTTCACGCCGCGCAGTGCGATGCAGACCGATGTCGACATAAGCTGGATCGTCGATGGCAAGGCGGTCGATCCCGATGTCGAGAAAATGCGCTGGGCCTGGCACGCGACGACGGTGCAGGACAAGCAGATCACCGAGGACAATCAGGCCGGGATCATGTCGAAACGCTATATGCCGGGCCGTTATTCCGAACAGGAACGCGGGGTGGTCAATTTCCAGAAATGGTATCTGAACCAATTCGGGCTTGTTCGTGCGGATTGAACGGGCGTGAGCGCTGTTCCGGCTGTCATGCGCGCCGTGTTGCTGACTGGCAACGGCGGCTTTGACAAGCTGGAGTATCGCGAGGATGTGCCGGTGCCGGTGCCCGGTCCGGGTGACGTGCTGATCCGCGTTGGCGCGGCGGCGGTCAACAATACCGACATCAACACCCGTACGGCCTGGTATTCGCGATCCGTTACGGCGGGGCCGGCTTTGCCGCGCGTCTCGATGCCATGAAGCGCGGTGGCCGTTATGCGGTCGCGGCGGCCATCGCCGGGCCGATCGTGCCGCTGGATTTGCGGACTCTGGATCTGAAGGATTTGCGGTTGTTGGGCTGTACCGTGCTGGAGCCACAGGTTTTCCCCAATCTGGTGCGCTATATCGAGGCGGGCGAGGTGCGGCCGCAGGTGGCCGCGACGTTCCCGCTCGCCCGCATCGCCGAGGCGCAGCGGGTATTTCTGGGCAAGCAACTGGTAGGGAAGATCGTGCTGATCCCCTGATGCGGGCAGCAGATGGAGCGTCAGACCGATTTGGGCGCGCCGGTGGCGGCGGCCCGTAATCGCCGGCCGCCTATCCCGATGCGACGTTGCCCCTGCCGCCGCCTTGCTGGCAGAAATGGCACTGTTTCCCGGTGGTTGCCGGGAGAAGGCCAGATTGAAAAGGGAGGGCATCGATGGCGGTCGCCGCCAAGCAGCCAGGGGTTTCACTGTGGTGGCAATGGCGGGCGTGGTTTTTGCTGCTGGCCATTTTCGCCATGGTCGCGCCGGGTGTCACCGGTTCTTCGGCGCTGGCGCGGCCGGCATTTCCGGGGGCCGAGGGTTTCGGTCGGGGCGCGCGCGGCGGGCGCGGCGGGGTCATCATGCCGGTGACAACACTGGCCGACAGCGGGCCGGGGTCGCTGCGCGCCTGCATCGATGCCGCAATTCCGCGGGTGTGCGTGTTCCGCGTCGGCGGGGTGATCCGCTTCACCACAAAGCGGCCGATCATCCGCAATCCCTATATCACCATCGCCGGGGAAACCGCGCCGGGTGGCGGCATATTGCTGACCCATGCCGGTGGCCCGGACGGGTTCACGCCATTGGTGGTGAAGAACAGCCATGACGTGATCGTGCGGCACATCCGGGTGCGACCCGACCGGCGCGGCGACATTCGCGGCGCGAACAGCGCCTTTACCATCGAGAACAGCCATGATGTCATCCTCGATCATGTCAGCGGATCATGGGCGCTTGATGAGAATCTGGGCGGCTATGGCGACAATGACAATATCACCGTGTCCTGGTCGATTTTTGCCCAAGGGGTGCCGCGCCACGACAAATGCGCGTTGATGGCCAGCGATCCGCAGGGGCCGCAGCATTTCAGCTTTATCGCCAATCTGTGCGCGCACAATGGCGACCGCAATCCGGACGCCAATTTCCCGCCCGGGTCATGTGTCGAAATCCGGAACAATGTGCTTTACAACGGGCAGTCGCAATTTACCGAAATCTGGTCGAGCTATGGCGGCACGCCGGTCAACATTACCGGCAATTATTATCGAACCGGGCCGAACACCTCCAGCCGCGCGCACGCCATCGATACGCCGATGGTGGGGGCAAGTGGCGAACCGCGGATTTTTGCGGCCGGCAATGTCATCGACGGGCGGATGAACGGCCTGCTGCAACCCGGCGCCGGGCGGTATCTGGTCAAGCAGCCGGTTTGCGGCCTGAAACCGGGCCGGATGACGGCACAGCAAAGCTATGTGGCGGTATTGGCGGCGGCGGGCGCCTTTCCGCGCGACAGTTTGGATGCGCGGATCGTGCAGGAAGTGCGGACCAGGACCGGCGCCATTCGCAACAAAGCCGGCGCGTTGCCGGTGATTGCGGCCGGTGTGCCCTATCCGGATCGTGACGGCGACGGGATGGATGACCGGTGGGAGAAGGCGCATGGCGCCGACCCGACGCGGCCGGATGCCTGGGATGATGCCGATGGCGATGGCTGGAGCAACCTGGAGGCGTTCCTGAACGCCATCCATTTGCAACGGCTTGCCCGCGGGGCACGCTGATCGCGTGCCCCGCGGGTGGCAGGTCAGTGGTGGTTACTGGACCGCATATTGGGCGCGGTTGCAGTTGTAGGCGGGCAGCTTGCCGGCCGCATTGCCCAGGAAATTGGCGTAGCGGACATCATCCTTGGCGAGGTAGTTCAGATATTCCTCGATGTTGGGATAGCCATCGCCATCGGCGTCGGCATTGGCATCCCACACATTGGGGTTGGTGTTCTTGAACTGCTTTTCCCACCAATCGGGCATGCCATCAAGATCGGTATCCTGTTGCGCTTGGCCGGCCGTGATGCGCGCCCAACCGCCGGCTTCGACGACAGTCGATGGCCAGCTGGTGGCGTACATGTACGGCGCGACATCGCAGGTGCGGACATCGTCGATGTACAGTGCATCGACATTGTCGCGGCAGGGGCCATCGCGGCACAGATCGGCGCCGGAATAGGCGAGCACGGCGCGCATTGCCTGTTCGGCGGTGACGATCTGTGACTGCTTGACGGACAGGCCTCCGCGGCCGGGTGCGATGGCATAGGCGGCATCCTGGACGACTGCCTTGCCGTTGCGGCTGCAATCAAGATTGCTGCTGGTGGTCAAAGCGCAGATCTGGCTGGGCAGGACATTGGCGATCAGCCCGGCCTGGTTGCGGAAGAAATCGGTCGTGGTGCTGCCGAACTGCCCGGCGATGCGGGTGTGCGGCGTCACGTTGCCATTGGCGTAGATGCTGAAGCCAAATGGTTGGGTCCAGTTGGCGCCATAAAGCCCGATGAAAAAGTTGCCGTCCGAGCTATTGTAGCGCGGCCCGCGGAAGCTGACATTGCCGATGTAATTGGCATAGACGTCGCCGAACTGGTTCGAGATCAGGCCCTGTTCGGCGATATAGTCGTAAAGCACATTGTTGATGATCTCGGCCTGGCCGGTGTTGTCGGCCGGGGGCAGGGCGATGCCGACGGCGATGTTGAGGCCGCGCTGTTCGCCATGTTCCGACAGATTATAGGCAACGGTGACGTTGGATGCCGGTTTCAGGAAGAAGGTCTTGCAATGCAGCGACGATGAATGGCCGGCGTTGCGGCAGATGTTGGGGCCGATGATCGACCATTGCACGGTGCAATCGGTGCAGGCCATGTCGAGGCTTTCATCGGTGCCGAACATCGACGAGACGTGATCGAGGATCTGGTAGCGGGTGCCCGACATGCGGATCGGATCGCCATTGTCCGATTTGCGATCCGGGTGCTCGCCGGTGCGGGTGCGGACGTGGCGCAGGATCATGTTGTCGCCGCCGCGCCGCGAGTGGATAAGCGCATCCACGGGGCTGTATTTAGGCCCAAGGCGGAATTCGATGCCGCCCGGTGAGGTTTGCCCCGCGACATAGATTTTGGGCACGGTGATTTCGGCCGGGCCATTCATGATGATCGCGCCGGCGACATCGAAGACGCAATAGCGCGGGCGGCCGGCGGGGATGGCGTAGGGCGTGGTGACGGCCAGCGCCATGGCGCATTCGCGATAGGTGATCTTGCCGTCGGCGGGATCGGCGACGTCGTCGAGCGAGTTGATCTTGTAGACGACGGCATTCGGGCTGCGCACCGATGTTGCCTTGCCAAAGCCGACGGCGGTCGGGAAGGCGATCGGGTGCTGGGCGCGATCGGGGATATTGCCGTTATCGGGATCGGCAAAGGCGCTGGCGCCGATGGTGCCCGCCGCTGATACGCTGATGATTGTCGACGTGGCTGTGTTGCCGGACGGGCCGGTGCAGTTGAGCGCATAGGTTGTGGTGACGGTCGGCCGAACGCTGGCGCTGCCGGAAATCGGCTTGGTGCCGGTGAAATCGCCGGCGCCGCTGGCGGTGCAGCTGGTGACGTTGGTTGCGGTCCAGCTGAGTGTTGAACTGCTGCCGATGACCAGAGACGCGGGCGATGCCGACAGGCTGACCGTGGGGACGATCGGCAAGGGGGCGGTGACGGTGACGTTGGTGGTTGCGGTTCCGGTGCCGCCGCTGCCCGTGCAGCTGAGGCCATAACTGGTCGAAACGATCGGCTTCACCACAATTGAGCCCGATGTGGCGCGCGTGCCGGCAAAGCCGGCGCCGGTACCGGTGCAGCTGGTGGCGTTGGCGGAGGACCAGGCGAGCGTTGCCGAGCCGCCGGCCGCAATCGCCGATGGCGAGGCGGCAAGGCTGGCGGTGGCGACGGGAATGCCGGACCCGGAACCGGTGGATGTAATGACGGAGCTGACCAGCCAGCCATCAACACCATTGTCGAAATCGACCTTCCACCAGACGCGGCCACCCTTGGTGCCCGGAATTGGCCCTCCGACGATCCGGCCTTTGGCGCCGGCCTCCTGAATGCCGATGCCGGTGCGCAGATCAGCCTCCATGAGGCGGAACTTGGTGGTCAGCGTAATGAAGTCTCCGATGGCAAGAGCCGCAGCGCCTTGCGGGAAGGCAAGGATGGCAACTCCGACTGCCATGATGATGGCAATCGCAATACTGATGGAGCGTATCCGCGATTGCGGTTTCGGCGACTTTAAAAGCTGAAGTGTTGCCGGTTGAGGCTGAAACGATGAATTTTGCATATGACCCACCCGTTACGTGCCGGGGCACGCTTTTTTATTGATCAATGGTTGAAAGGGATTGGTATTTGATCGCCCAAATTGAACTTTTGGTGCGCTTGGAATTGCTACGCTCTTAGTTTCTTTATTATTAACTATCCGCAACAATAGTCCGGGGGGTTTTCCAAAACAATGGGCACTTGTTAAGCCACTTTTCCAAACGTTTAAGAATAGATTTATTTTATGATTTCGACGGCAGTTCGTGGCATTTCTGCGGTGAAAATCATGCGGTCTACTCCATTTGAGATGCACCCACCTCTTAAGGGGTAGAAAAATAATCCGGCAAATCCGGCGATTCTGAGCCGTCCAGCGGGCATAGGGGTGCGTTTTCGCAGCGAATCGCGGCGCCGACTCCCAAAGCATGATGCCCGTAATCGGGTTTTGCTGCGCCGCCGCGAACCCGTAGATTTTGCGCATGGGTGGCTGCCGCTGGCCCAACCGCGCCGGTTGCGGGGTTCGGTGATCATGTTTTGGCAGCCTGGTAGCGGGAAGGGATTTGGCATGCAGGTCGTGTTGCTTGCGGGTGGACTGGGATCTCGCCTGGCCGAGGAAACGGTGCGGGTGCCCAAGCCGATGGTCGAAGTCGGCGGGCGGCCGATCATCCTGCACGTCATGGATATATACAGCCATTGGGGCCATCATGATTTCATCGTCGCCTGCGGGTTCAAGGCGATGGTGATGAAGGCATTCTTCCAGGGCCTGCACCTGCTTAACAATGATTTCACCGTGGCGCTTGAGGACGGCGCCATGGAACTGGCGCCGTGCCGCGCCGTCGATTGGCGGGTGTCGGTGGTCGATACCGGGCTGTCGACAATGACCGGCGGGCGGCTGAAGCGGCTGAAATCCTGGCTGCGTGACGAGACATTCATGGTCACCTATTCGGATGGTGTCGGCAATATCGATATCGATGCGTTGCTCGCGGCGCACCGCAGCCACGGCAAGCTGGCCACCGTCACCGCCGTGCAGCCGCCGGCGCGGTTCGGCAACCTGGAGCTGGAGGGTGACCGGGTCGCGGCCTTTACCGAGAAGGTGCAGAGCAACGAAACCTGGATCAACGGCGGCTTTTTCGTGTTTGAGCCTGGGATTTTCGATTATCTTTCGGGCGACAGTGAGCCGCTGGAGCTGACGCCGCTGGCCAAGCTGGCGCGCGATGGGGAACTGTTCGCCTATAAGCATCACGGCTTCTGGCACCCCATGGACACGGTGCGCGACCGCGATACGCTGGATGGCCATGCCGGCGAAACGCCGCCGCCGTGGCTGGATTTCGATCGGGCACCTGTGGCGGCAAAAACCGCCAAGGCCAAGGCGCCGGCGCATGCCTGATCCGGCATCGATGTCGTCTGCCGATGTGATGCCCGAAGCCGCGTTGGCGTGGGCGACGCAGGCGGCTGATACGGAGGCGCCCGGCTTTGACGAGGCCGCTTTGCGCCGCGTATTCGCCGGGCGTCACGTGTTGTTGACCGGGCACAGCGGTTTCAAGGGGAGTTGGCTGGCGCTGTGGCTGCGGCGGCTGGGGGCGACGGTGACGGGCATTTCACTGCCCCCTGAGCAGCCGTCGATGCACGAAGCGATCCGGCTCGACCGGCTGATCGACGGGCGTTATGCGGATATCCGCTCGGCAGATGAATTTGCGACGGCACTGGCTCAGGTCGATGCCGATATCGTCATCCACATGGCGGCGCAGGCGATCGTGCGGCGATCCCATGTCGATCCGGTGGAAACGTTCGCGACCAACGTGACCGGCACCGCGGTGGTGCTGAATGCGGTGCGGGCGATGCCGCGGTTGAAGGCCATTGTCGTTGTAACATCCGACAAATGCTATGAAAACCGCGAATGGCCCTGGGGCTATCGCGAAACGGACACGCTGGGTGGATCGGACCCTTACAGCGCCTCGAAGGCCTGTACCGAACTGGTCGTGGCGTCGTTCCGCCGGTCCTATTTTGCCGATCCGGCCGGGCCACAGCTGGCGACAGTGCGCGCCGGCAATGTCATGGGCGGTGGTGATTGGGCCAGTGACCGGCTGGTGCCGGACATGATGCGCGCGGCGCTTTCGGGGCAGCCGGTGTTCATCCGCAACCCGGCGAGCATTCGGCCCTGGCAGCATGTTCTGGACCCGCTGGCCGGCTATTTGATGGTGGCGGCGGCGTTGGTGACGGAGGGTGCATCGGCTGCCGATGCCTGGAATTTCGGCCCCGATCCTGCCGTGCAGGTGCCGGCAGGGGATCTGGCGCGCCTGGTGACCGCCGCATGGGGCGCGGGTGCGCCGCTGGTGCGCTTTGGTGGCGCCAATGGCCCGCGCGAGGCCGGCACGCTGTCGCTGGACAGTGCCCGGGCGCGCGCCCGGCTTGGCTGGCAGCCGCGTTTGCCGATCGACACCGCCGTCGCGATGACGGTCGAATGGTATCGCGCCTGGGGTGAGGGTGTCGCCAACATGGCGGCCTTCACCGAGGCGCAAATTGCCGCCTATGCCGCCGGTGCGGCGGCCCCCCGGAATTTTTCAGCAGGAGCGATGCAGCAATGCGCGTAAATTATGGCCAGACGGTACACGGCGAACCCGAAATCGCGGCGGTGGTGAAGGTATTGCGCCAATCGACGCAGATGGGCGAGCATGTGCGCGAGATGGAGCGCCGGGTGGCGCGATTGTTCGACAAAAGCCATGGCGTGATGGTGAATTCCGGCAGTTCCGCCAATTTCCTGGCGATCAAGCTGCTCGATCTGCCGCCGGGCAGCGAAGTCATCACCCCGGCGCTGACCTTTGCAACGACAGTGGCGCCCATCGTGCAGAACGGCCTGGTGCCGGTGTTTGTCGATGTGGAGCCGGGCACCTACAACATCGATGTCGACGCCATCGAGGCGATGATCGGCCCGGAAACCCGGGCGATGATGATCCCGTCGTTGATCGGCAATCTGCCGGATTGGGACAAGATCCGCGACATTGCCGATCGCCACGGCCTGATGGTGGTGGAGGACAGCGCCGATACGCTGGGCGCGACGCTGCATGGCCTGAGCACCGGGTCGCGCGCCGATATCAGCACCACGAGCTTCTACGGCAGCCATGTCATCAACGCCGGCGGCAATGGCGGCATGTTGTGCGTCAACACGCCGGCACATCTGCGCCGGGCGCTGCTGCTGCGGTCATGGGGCCGCAGTTCGTCGCTGTTCCAGCAATCGGAATCGATCGACAACCGCTTCAATGTCGAGATCGATGGCATACCCTATGATGCCAAGTTCGTCTTCGAGGAGCTGGGCCATAATTTCGAGCCAAGCGAGATGGGCGCCGCCTTTGGCCTGGTGCAGCTCGACAAGCTGGTCGGCAATATCGCGGCGCGCGAGGCGAATTTTGCCCGGCATCTGGCGTTTTTCGAAGCCTGGTCGGATTGGTTCATCCTGCCCCGGCAATTGCCGGCGGCGCGCACTGGCTGGCTGTCCTTTGCACTGACTCTGACGGATGCGGCACCGTTCAGCCGCCGCGACCTGCAGATCGCTTTGGAACAGCGCGAGATCCAGACCCGGCCGGTGTTCACCGGTAACATCCTGCGTCAGCCTGCAATGGCGGGCGTGAAGGTGCGGACGACGTCCGCCGGTTATCCCAATGCCGATGCGGCGATGCGGGGCGGGATATTGCTCGCCTGCCACCACGGGCTTGAATCGGCGCAGATCGATTTCATGCACCAGGTCTTTACGGAATTCGCGCAGCAGCATGGTGACCAGCGGGCCATGTCGAACGCCGCAGCCGCCGTTGCGGCGGAATAAGTTTTCCACTCAAGCAAGCAGGACTAGCACCGATGATCCTTGATAGCTGCCGCGCCTGCAAAGGCACCAACCTGTTGAATTTCCTGCCGATGGGTGACCATCCACCGGCCAACATGTTTATCCGCAAGGAAGACCTCGGCAAGCCGCAGCCGGCGTTTGCGCTGGATACGATTTCCTGTCTCGATTGCGGGCTGATCCAGGTGGCGGACCAGATTCCGGCGGATTTCTTCCGGCACTATCTGTATGTGCCATCGGGCGCCGCGACCATGCACGGGCATTTCGACGGGCTGGCCAGCGTGATCCACGACATTGCCGGCGATGGCCCGGATGCCGGGCTCGTCGTCGATATCGGCAGCAATGACGGCCTGTTGCTGTCGGCCTGCAACAAGCGCGGCTGTAGCACGCTGGGCGTTGATCCGGCGGCAAACCTTGCCGAACTGGCACGGGCACGCGGTGTTGATGTGCATGTCGCCTATTTCAATGTCGAAACGGCGCGGCTGCTGCGGCACCAGCATGGGCCGGCGAAGGTGATCGTCACCACCAACACCTTCAATCATATCGGCGATCTGCATGCCTTCATGGCGGGCGTCGAGGAATTGCTGGCCGATGATGGCACCTTCATCATCGAAGTGCCCTGGGCGCTTGACCTGCTGCAGAAGAACGAATTCGACACGGTGTATCAGGAACATCTGTCGGAATTCAGCCTGCGCTCGCTGGTTGTGCTGGGCGCACATTTCGGCATGGCGGTGATGGATGTGGACCAGCTTTCGGTGCACGGCGGATCGATGCGGGTGCAGTTGCGGCGCGACGAAGCGGGTGCCGTTGCCAGCGCGCTGGTCGATGACATGCTGGCGCGCGAAGCCGCCGGCGGTATGCACGAAACCGCCACCTATGAAGCGTTCTCGAGCCGGGTGGGCAAGGTGGGTGTCGATCTGGTGCGGATGATCGACGAATTAAAGGCCAGCGGCATGAAGCTTGCCGGCTATGGTGCCCCGGCCAAGGGCAACACCCTGTTGAACTATTTCCAGATCGGACCGGACCGGCTGGATTTCCTGGTTGATCGCAACCCGTTGAAGCATGGGCTGTATTCGCCCGGGATGCAGATTCCGGTGCGGCCGACCGATGCGATTGCCAGCGAAAAGCCTGATGTGCTGCTGGTGCTGGCATGGAATTTCTTTGATGAAATCCGCGAGCAGCAACAGGATTTCATCGCCGCCGGCGGCCGGTTCCTGGTGCCGTTGCCAGAGCCCGTGCTGGTTTCCTGACGGATCACGAATGCCGCGATCACGCAGCCTTGTCACCGCCGGCGCCGGCTTCATCGGTTCGCACCTGGTGCGGTCGCTGGTCGACGCCGGCCATGATGTGTCCGTGCTGGTGCGGCCGGAGACGGTGCTGGACCGGCTGACGCCGTTGCTGCCTCACATCGCGCTTTACCGGTGCATGTTCGATGATGCGGCGGGGATGGCAGTGTGTCTTGCCGAGGCGCGGCCGGATGCTGTGTTCCACCTCGCCGCCGGGGATAATCGCGCCATGCGCGCTGATCTGGGTGATGCAACCGACAGTATCGGCGATGACCTGGGCGCCTTTCTTGCCGCACTGCGCGCCTGTGCGGCGATGGCGATGCCGCCGCGCGTCTTTGTGCGGGCGGGATCGCTTGCCGAATATGGTGCGGGGCCGGCGCCGTTCGATGAGGCGCAGCGCGAGGCACCACAGACAAGCTATGGCGCCGCGATGCTGGCCGGCACGCATTATGCGGCGATGCTGGCGCCGCGGCTGCCGTTCGCCATCACCACCGCGCGACTGGCGCTGGTCTATGGGCCGGGCCAATCGGGCCGGTTCCTGGTGCCATCGTTGATCCGGCGCTGCCTGACGGGATTACCGACGCTGGTTGCGCGCCCGAACGATCGACGCGACCTGATGCATGTCGATGATGCGGTGGCCGGGCTGATGCTGTTGGCGGCGCGGCCGGCGGCACCGGTCATCAACCTGGCGACGGGTGTGGCACCGACGATGGCGCAAATCGTGGGACGGGTGGTGGCCGAAACCGGGTGCGACCCTGGGTTGGTGACGTTTGGCAATGGTTCGAGCGGTGGCACGCCAGATCTGCGCGGCAGTCCGGCGCTGGCTGCGCGGCTGCTCGGATGGCGGGCGCAGGTGCCGATTGCAGAGGGTATTGCGCGCACGGTTACAGCGGAACGCGCCGTTGTTGGGCACGGCGCGTTGGTGGAGGCGGGATGATGATGGCGGATGCCGATCGGCCGCTGATTTCGGTGCTGGTGCCGGTTTATAATGAAACCGAGAATATCGACGCCGCCTATCGCGCCATCAAGGCGGCGATGGCAGGGCTCGTCGACTATGACCACGAGATCCTGTTTTCGGATAATCATTCGGATGACGGCAGTTTCGACCAATTGGCGCAGCTGGCGGCAATCGATCCACGCGTGAAAGTGATCCGGCTGGCGCGCAATTTCGGTTATCACCGATCGGTGCTGTTTGCTTATCAGGCGGCGGCCGGCGATTGCGCGGTGCAGGTCGATTGCGACCTGCAGGACCCGCCCGAACTGATTCCGCAGATGCTGGCACTGTGGCGGCAGGGCCATGCGGTGGTTTATGGCGTGCGCCGGTCCTTGCCCGACGGGTTCGTGATCGCGGCGTTGCGGCGGCTGTTCTACCGCGGCATCAGGGCCATGAGCCAGGACGACCTGCCCATCGATGCGGGCGAGTTCCGGCTGGTCGACCGGCGGGTGTTGAACGAGTTGCGGCGGGTGGAGGATACGTCCCCCTATGTGCGCGGGTTGATCAGCGCCATGGGCTTTTCGCAGGTCGGCTTCAGCTATGATCGCCGCGACCGTGTGGCAGGCAACAGCAAGTTTCCGCTGCGCCGCATGCTGGCGATGGCAATGGACGCGGTATTGAACCATTCGCTGATGCCGCTGCGGCTGGCGTCGGCCGTGGCGTTGGTGGTGGGATCGCTGACCTTCCTGCTGTTGTTCGGCTATTTGATCGGACGGCTGTTGTTCGGCCAGGAATGGCCGGCGGGCTTTGCGACGACGACGCTGCTGTTGCTGCTGTCGATCACGCTCAATGCGTTGTGCTTTGGTATCCTTGGTGAGTATGTCGGCCGGATTTTCATGCAATCGAAGCGCCGGCCGCTGCCGATCGTCGAGGAGATGATCAATTTCGGCCCGGCCAAGGCGACCGAAGCGCCAAGCCACCGGCAGCGGCGCTGGCCAGCGGTGGTCAACGCCGAATAAACAGTGGTGGTTCAGCCGGGCGCCCCGGCGCGAAATGCCTGCCGGCAGCGCCACATCATCCAGCCCGACGCGATCAGGCCCAGCACGATATGGGCGATGTTGGCCCCCATCGGGCCAATGAACGGCACCAGCGCAAACGCCGTCAGGTGAAAGGCAATGGTGCCGGCTATGACGGCATTCAGCACCGATTTTTCCTGCCCCATGGCCAGCAGCGCCGACCGTGAGCCGGAGCCCGCCATGCTGAGGGTGACGGCGAGCATCTGGGTGATGAGCAGCGGCGCCGCCGCCACATATTCGGGGCCGGCGGTGGCATTGAGCATCGGCGCTGCGGCGAACAGCAGGAACAGCGTGCCGCCAAGCCCGAACAGGATCAGGATGATCTCCATTTGCCACACCGCCTTGGCGATATCGGCGATACGGCGCGTCACCCACAACCGGGTCACGTCGGGGAACAGCACGGCCTGCGCCTGGGTGGAGACCTGTTCGGCGACCCGGCCGGCGCGCTTGGCGATATGATAGAGCCCGGCGGCGGCAGGCCCGGCTAGCCAGCCGACGATCAGCACGTCGAGCTGGTTGGCGCTGGAACGCAAGGTGAGCGAAAGGTTCGACGACCAGGAAAAGCTCCAGATGCCGGGAAAGCGGTTGCGGATGCTGGTGAGGGAGGCGCCGAGCACGCCGCCAACCCCGTTTTGACGCAGCACCCGAAAGGCCAGTGTGAGGACAAAGACATAGCCAATGGCCTGACCGATGGACCAGAGGATGGCAAAGCTGGTCAGCCCGGCGCCGGCGACAAGTGCGACCGCACAGCCGGCGAGCCGGACAAGCGCGCCCAGCACAGGACCCCATGCCGCGATGCGGAACTTGCCGAACAAGCGCAGCACTGCGGTTGGCATGCCATTGATATTGAGCGGCAGGATTGCGCAGCAGATAAGCACGGTGCGCTGGGTTTCCGTCGACCAGCCGAACAGCGGCGCGCAGATCAGTGTCAGTGCAACGGCGACAAGGAACGCCAGCATGGCGCCGGCGATATCGAGCAGCAGCCCGAATTTGAGAAGGCCGGCGAGATCACCTGACGATGGCTTGTCCGTCAGCCCGGCGCCGTAGCGAATAAGCGGTTGCCAGGATTGAAAGGTGATGAGCTTTTCAACCGCCCGCGCAAAGGAAAAGGCGAGGGTGAGCACCCCATATTGCGTCGGCCCCAGCCCGCGCGCGGTCAGCGCCACGGCGGCGAGCGATACCAGCGCATTGGCCATGTTGCCGGAAAGCAGGTGGCCAATATCGCGTAACCGCCGGCGCAGCGCCTTGGCGTTGGCCTTTTGGGCGGCGGCTTCGGCGGCATCATGGCCTGGTCCTGCATCGACGCGCGCCGGATCGGCCGACGTGGAAGACGATGCTGCGTTTGGTGGCATGATGGTCAGACGTGCAGCCGGATACCGATGCCGACAACCGTCTGGTCGAAGCGATCGAGCGGACGGCTGGCGCTGCGGTGTTCATAAAGGGCGTTGGCGAATACCGAAACCGTGCGGCTGGCCAGATATTCGAGTTCGCCGCCAACGATCACCGTATCGAGTTTGCGGCCAAGATTGCCGCGATAGGTGGTGCCGCGATAGCCGACACTGAGCCAGCCAAGCAGATTGTGCCTGATTTCCTGATCGACGCGCAGGTTCACCCGTGTGTCGATGCGGCCGGTGGCGCCGGATTGGACGGTCGCGATATCGCCGCGAAAGGCATTTAGCGTCACAGCGGTGCGCGTCATCGGTGACCAACGCAATTGGCCATTGAAGGCAATACCCGAAAATGCCGGCAGCGGGCCATCAGGGCTGGCGTTGAAGCCGCCGACGCCGATTTCGCCGCGCAGCCGCTCCCCCAGATCGAAGCTGATGCCGGCCAGCGCGCCAAGGGTTGTGACATCGCGATCGACGCCGCTGCGATCGAAGGCCAGGCGGGCGTCGCGGCGATTGACATAGGCTTCCACGAACACCGCGCTGCGCGGGCTAATGGCATAGGCGACGCGCAAGGGGATCTGATAGCTGGTCAGGTCGCGTTCTGCTTCGCCCGGATCGAGATAGCTGATGTTCTGCACCGTGCCATGCATCGAGATGGTCAAACGCTGGTTCTTGCGGGTGAAGCCCAGGCTGGCGCTCAGGCTGTTGAACAGCGCCGGGCGGAGGAGCAAGCGATTCACTTCCGGATCGGCGCGGCGTTGCACGCCCCGGTCAAAGCGCAGTTCTGTATCCAGCCTGTCGCGGCTGTCGAGCGATTGTTCGAGGCTGGCATTGACGCCAAAGGCAGCGCGATCCTCGCTGGTGTAGCGGCTGTTATAACGGGCATTGGCATAGGCCTGCGCCCTGAATTTGCTTTGGCCGCCATCGAAAGCGGCATCAAGGCGTGGCGCGATTTCGGTGCGTGCCACCGATTGTGCGCCCGATGAAGTGGAAAACAGATTGCTGTCATAAGCGGTAAACACCGACAACGACGGGTAGAGAATGGTATTGCCAATCTTCCAGCGCCCAAGCTCATAGCCCGGTCGCGGCAGATCGAGGGTATTCTGGTTGCCGGGCGCAGTCTGGGCGATGGCGATCGTCGGTGCGGCGCACAGCACGGCAAGCGCGATACGCAGCACGACCGAAGGTCCGCGCCGGGCCTGACTTGGGTAGCTGCTGCTGGTCGCCGATGGGGGCACGCCGGATCCCTGTTCCCGGTTGATCGTGCCCACCATAACCCGTTGCGCCGGGCCGACATATCGCACCATCGGGTATCGCGGCGGGCGCATCAGGGTTAGCCGCAAGGCCCTCGCGCGCGCCGATGCTTCGCTGCCGCTAGGCGGATAATAGCCGGAATTGCCGCGCCGCTGGCGCCGGGCACAGGCTAAAATCAATGACATGGATATTCAGATTGACGGGGCGGCAACAATGCGGGTGGCAGGCATCAAAGCGACCAACAGCCCGACACGCGTGCTGTTTCCATTCGAGGGTGCCTTGCTTGGTGGCAGCCATATGTCGGCATTCCTGTTGATCGAAGGGCTCGATCGCAGCCGGTTCGAGCCGGTGATCCTGTTGCACCGCGATGATGGGGCGGTGGCGGCGCATCTATTGGCGCGCGGGCTGGACTTCCGGGTTGCACCGCCGGCTGTGGCGGCATCGAGCACGGCAGCATCCGGCGCGGCGACGCTGCGCGCCAAGGGGCTGTTGTCGGGGCTTGCGGCGCGGGTGTGCTGGTTGCGCGATGAAGGCATCGATATCGTCCATTCCAACGAAGGCCTGATGCACGCCGCCTGGGGCACCGCCGCGCGGCTGGCCGGGGTGCGCATGCTGTGGCACCATCGCGGCCATCCGCAGGCGCGGGGGCTGCGCTACCTCGCGCCCTTGTGTGCGGACAAGGTGGTGTCTGTATCGCGGTTTTCGGCACCGCGGCCGGGGCTTTATTCGGCGGCGGACCGGTGCCAGGTGATCCGCAGCCCGTTCGAGCGGGATCTGTTCGAAGGTGCGGCGGGGCGGGACGGGGATGGCAAGGCGGTGGAAATCGGGGCGCCCGATCCCTGCCGTGCCGAACTCGGCGTTGGGCCGGACACGCTGTTGCTGGGGTTCTTTGCACATTTTGCGGAGCGCAAGCGGCCGGTGATGTTCGTCGATGCGGTTGCAGCGGCGCGGCGGCGGCTGGGCGATCGGCCGATGCTGGCGTTGATGTTCGGCGATACGCTGGAGCCCGGGCTGGACGTGGCGGTCGATGCCGCCATCCGGATGCATGGCCTTGAAGGCGTGGTGCGGCGCATGGGCTTTCGCCAGCCGATCGCGCCGTGGCTGGCGGCCTGTGATATCAATGTGGTGACCGCCGTGGACGAGCCGTTCGGGCGCACCTTGATCGAGGCGATGTTGATCGGCACCGTGGTCGTCGCGGCGCGTTCGGGGGGCAGCCCCGAGGCGATTCGGGACGGCGAGACCGGCCTGTTGGTGACGCCCGATGATGCAGAGGCATTTGGTACGGCGATTGCAGGCCTGACCGACCCGGCCCGGCGGCTGCGGATCGCGGATCATGCCCAGGCAGAGGCGCGGCGGCGATTTGGCGTGGAACCCCATGTGCGGGCGGTGAGCGCGGTTTATGCGGAGATGATGGCAGCATGAGCCAGCGCAATTTTACGGCCGTTGCCGCCGGTACGATACCCGCGCCACCGCCGCTGGCCCGCGATCATGGCGCCATGTTCGCCAGCATCCGGTTGCCGACGGGCATTTTCAAGACGACGGCGCCGTTGCGGCTGGTGGACGTGGATACGGCGACGATTGCCGCGCTGGCGCCCGCCGTGCCGGGGGCGCCAGCGGTGGACGTGATTGATGTCGGGGCATCGACGGGCAGCACCACGCTGGAATTGCTCCACGCGTTGCGGGCGGCGGGCCGTATGCCGCGCATCCTGATGACCGATATTGCGATGCGGGCGCAGGTTTTGCGCCTGTCGCCGCGCCATGCCGTGCTGGTTTCGCCGGGCGGCGAGTTGATGCACCATGTTGTGATGGGGATGCCGCTGCGGACCTGGCGGCGGCGGCTGGATTATGTGACGCAATTCTGGTTGCCGGTGGCGCTGGCCAATGCACGGTTCCGGCGGCTTCGCGACGCCGGACTGGTGCCCGAAAAGGGCGAGGACGTGTGGCTGGTAGCACCGGCGGTGCGCGCCGAACCGGCGCTGCGGTGTCAGGAAGGCGATGTGTTTGCGGCTTGCCCTGCCGACCAGCGGCGGCGGTTTGACATCGTGCGCGCCGCCAATGTGTTGTTGCCCGATGTGTTCGGCGCCGAACGGATCGGGTGTGCGTTGCCCGAACTGGTCCAGCGGATGCGCGGACCGGGGGCGTTGCTGGTGCTGGCGCGCAGCCCGGCACCGGGCCAGAAGGGCCGCAACAAGGCAACGATCTATCGCATGGAAGCCGATGGTTCGCTGGTGGTGGCCGATCGGTTGGGCGGCGGTTCGGAACTGGAAGGGCTGATGCCCGCATAGCGCGGCGGCGCGGCAAACAGCGTCAGCGCGCCATAGCGGGTGTTGCCGCCAGGCAGCGGCACGGCGCGATAGCCATGCGATTGCGCATAGCTGCGAAAGGCGTTGTCCAGATCGCCCTCGGCGCCAACCAGAATGGCGCCCGGCGGATCCAGATCGAGCATCGCCGGAAGCGTTTGCGGGGATGCAAGGCGGTAGTGCGGCTTGTCCTCGGCAGGGATAAGACCGGCGACCCGGTAGACGAACGGCCCGGCGGCAAGTTCGGGATAGATGATACCGCCGGCATCAAGGACATAAAGCGGCGACAGGGTGGCAACGGGTCGCCCGGCGGCTGCAGCGACGATGGCGGTGGAAAGCCGGTGGATGCCGGCGCCGGTCCATTGCGCCGGCCGGGCGAGCGCCGGCAGGCCGCCGAGCAGGCGCGGCGCGTCGACGGCGGTGGCGGCGATGCCAAGTGCGATGAGCAGGGGGGTCGCGAAGCGGCGGCTGTCCACCGGCTGGCCGCCGGCGAGGTGCAGCAGCAGCACGATGAGGAACGCCGCGGGCAGGCTGTAATATTGGGCAAAGGCCGGGCTGGGGATGAACGATGCGACGATGGCGCAGGCGGTGAGCCGAACGAGAAGCGAGGATTGCCAATCGAGCTTGCCGCCCCGCAGCACCAGCAGCACCGTGATGGCAAAGCCGGTGAGGAGGAAGCCGCCGCTGCCCCAGATGCCCTGTGCCAGCGCCATGCGTTCGGGCAGCGAGATGATGAGATCGCCGGGCTGTTGCAGCGCCCAGGCATGATGCGGCCCGGTGTGATAGCCGACGACATGGGCAAAGAAACCCGACGGATCCTGCGCCAGATACAAAAGCGTCGGCAGGCCACCGAGCAACCCCGCGCCAAGCATGGGCAGGAACACCTGGCGGAATCGCTGTTTCAGCGGGCAATGCGCCGGCAGGTTGAGCGCGGCGATGGCAAAGGGCGGCACCATGAAGGCGTAATTAGCCTTCATGCCGATGGCGATGGCGAGGATGATGCCCGACAGCGCGACAAGGCCGATGTCGGGGGTTTTCCGATCGACCGCCATCATGAAAACCAGCGTGCCGGTCAGCATGAACGGGATTGGCAGGAAATTGTTGGTGACCAGCGTACCGGTCTGGTTGACCAGCAACGGGCTGGTGATGAGCAGCAGCACCGCAAGCAGCGCCATCGCGGGCTTTCCGGTGGCGCGCAGCGCGATAAGCGCCATCGCGCCGCTTGCCGCCACCCATGCAAGGCAGATGACCATGCGTGCGGCGAGGAACGGTTGATGCGTCAGCCAGCGTAGCGGTGCCAGCAGATAGGCGCTGTTGGGCAGATGGTTGAAGCCGAAATCCTGGTAAAGCTGCCCCTTGCCCAGCATCATCGCCATGGAGAAGAACATCTGTTCATCATGGCGAACGGGGGCCGACAGGATGCGACCGAACAGCGCCAGCATCAGCACCGATACCAGCGCGCCCAGCGCGATGAGGGGCATCGACTGGGGGACCGCGGATGCCGACGCGGTGCGCGGCAGGGCGGATCGGACGTCCATCAGAACCAGGATTCAGGGATGCTGACGGTATCGCCGGGCAGCACCCGGGTTTCGGGCCCGGCGGCGCCGGTTCTTGCCCCGCCAGAGGCCCCAGCAGCCGCGTTGCGCACGATCGTGGCGCGGCGGCTGTTGGCGCGGAATGTATAGCCGCCGGCGATGGAAACGGCATTCAGCACCGTCATGCCCGGCACATAGGGATATTGCCCCGGCCGTTGCACCTCGCCCAGGATGTAGAAGGGGCGATATTTGATGATCTGCACGCTGACATTCGGATCGTGGACGATCTGCCGGCTGCGCAGGCTTTCGGCGACCATTGCCTCCACTTCTGCAACGGTTTTGCCGGCGGCGTCGACCGGCCCGACCAGCGGCACCGAAATGCCGCCCGAATCGCCGATGAGATAGCTGTTGTTGGCGGCATCAAGCCCAAAGACATTGATGCGCAGTTCATCGCCCGCGCCGAGGCGATAGGGTTCGGCGGGCGACGTGGCGGTTGCAATGCCGTTGTCGGCACCTCGGGCGGCGCAACCGCCGAGCAGGAGCATCAATGCGGCGAGACCGGTTGCGATAGGATATTTCATGCGGGCACCTGTGTGTTGCCGTGAACTGACGACGGAAAATCCGTGATGGGCCGGCGGGCAGCGAGCGCGAAGCCGATGGCCAGAAACACCGGCGTTACCCACATGCGCGCGTACATGTGCGGGCTGGCGGTGGAGGCGAGGACGAGCATGGTGACCAGCGCGAACGCCAGCCCCGCGGCGCGACGATCGGTTGCCAGCGCCGAAGCACTGGCGACGGTGAGCAGGCTGATGATGCCCAGCCAGCCGATGAGCGACCAGATGCCGCCTTCCGCCCAGACCAGCAGATACATGTTGTGCACCGGCGCGCCCTGAAAGCTGACATGCCGGTATTGATCGACGCCAAGGCCAAGGATCGTGGTGTGCTCGACCAGCCCCCAGGCTTCCTCCATCAGGCCGAGGCGGCCGGTCCAGCTGCCCGCCTGGGCGATGTTTTCATTTTGGAGCGCCGGGGCGACGCGCAGGCCAAAGGCCTGGGGGATGCCGCCGCCCGCGGCGAAATAAAGGGTGAGGGCCGCGACCGCTGCGAGCAGCGCGCGCGGTGACGGCCAGGCGCCGGCAACACCGGCATAGACGATCACGCCAACCACCGCGCTGGCAAGCGCCGTCACAGACGCGGCGAGCACCAGCGCAAGGACGAGAATAGCCAGCATCGCATAGCCCGCCAGCGCCGGGAGGCGGCGGCAAACGACAAGGTGGATGACAAACGGCAGTGTCATGGCGATGACGCAGCCATTCCAGTTGCCATCGCTGAGAAAGGCGCCGAGCCGCCGCGTGCCGGTGATGAAATTGAGGCCGAAGACGGACACCTCCCAGTAACCGCCCTTGAACAGGTAATAGACGCCGATGCCGAACGTCTCCATGGCGGTGACGCCGGTAACGAGCGCAAGGGCAAAACGATCCAGCACCGGCTGGGCGTGGCGGATCAGCAGCATCGGGATGATCAGGATGGCGAAGCAATATTGCAGCGCGACGATAATCCAGCGATCTGGATCGCCGTTGATCAGGCTGCCGGCGAGCAGGCCGGCGAGCAACAGCCCAAGGCTGAGCAGCCATAGCCCCGAGAGGCCGTGCAGTGGCAAAAGCGGCAGGCGGCCCGCCGCCAGCAGCAGCACAAAACCGATGGAGAGGCAGAAATCGCTGAGCGTGAACAACAGATCGAAGGGACGCCAGGTGAGATAGGGTGCAAAGGCCACGCCGAGCGTGATGAAGAACACCGCCTGCGCGTAACGCCGGGGGTTGGCGGCGGCATCCGGGCCGGTGGTGGCGGCGGTGTCGATCATGCGTTGGCCGCGATCGTGGCGGCGGCGGTTGCGCCGGCGCTGGTTGCGGTTGGCCCGTCGCTTTCGAGCCAGGCGCCGAGGTCGCGACCGAGGAAGCGGCCCAGCGCGGCGACATCGGCAGCATAATGATCGGCAAGGCTTTGCCGAAGGCTGTCGGTGAATGGTGGGTAGTCCGCCGGGCGGGCCAGCGAGCCGTGCAGTGCCTTGAACCAGTTGCGGCGCCGCAAGGGGGCAACAAGGGGCTTCAACGGCGCCAGTGTGCGGCGCAGCGGCAGCGGCAACAGCGCCGCGCGGCTGTCGTTCTGGCGTTCCGCCGGCCGCACCAGTTGCGGCGCCTGTGGGTAACCGATGTGGCGGGCGACGGCGGCAAGCGTGTCCGAAGGCCGGGCAGCGACATCATCATAGAGCAGGACGTGCAGGTTTTCGGCGGGGAAATGATCGAGAAAGCGCTGGATATGGCGCCAGTACAGGCCATCCTTGAGGAAACGCGGCTGGTCACCGCCGGGCCGCAGGTGGCGATCGATGCGGCCATCGACGGTGCCGCGGCGGAACAGCATGCAATAATCGGAATAGGCCCGATCAACCGGGTTGCGCAGTTGCACGACAAGCCGGGCAGCGGGCAGGGACGCAGCGAGACGCGGCGCGGCATAGGGGTGGGCGAGATAGTCGGCGGATTTTTCCCCGATCAACGCGCCCATCGGGGCATCGGCGAACAGGCCGGCGTACCAGCGATCACCGCGATCATATTCGGTACTGAAGAAATGCGGTTCGGCCTTGGGCAGGAAAATGCCCGGCTGGCAGCGCAATTGATGCGCGACCCATGTGGTGGCAGCCTTTACCGCGCCGATGATCACAAAGCCGGGCAGACGGGGGGTGGCAGTCATGCGGTTGCGGCGTCGATGAGCGTGGCGAGGTGGCGGCCGATGGCGGCCATGTCGGCGGTTGTGAAACCGGGATCGACAGGCAGCATCAGGCTGGTTTCACCCAGCGCGCGGGCGACCGGGAGCGGCGCGGCGGGGGCCAGGCCGGCATCGATGACGCAGCGCTCGCGGTAGATTTCGGGGCAGGCGCCGGCCATTGCGGGCAGGCCATCGGCCTGGGCCTGCGCGATGATGCTGTCGCGCGACTGGCCGGGCCGCAGACGTTCCGGCCGGATGAAGGCGTAATATTTGTAGCGGGCGTGGCCGATGCCATTGCCGGGGCGGGGGATATGGAGCGCCGCGCAGCCCGCCAGCGCCGCCGACAACGCCGCCGTGTTCGCGCGCCGCGCCTCGATCCAGCCATCCAGCTTTGCCAATTGCTGCACGCCGATCGCTGCCTGCATCTCGGTCATGCGGTAATTGCTGCCGAAACGATCGTGCAGCCAGCGAAAGGCCGGGCCGGGCGGTGCCGTGGAGCCGAGCGATTTGCCATGGTCCTTGATCGACCAGGCGGTGGCATGGGTTGCATCATCGTTGATTGCCAGCAGCCCGCCTTCGCCGCCGGTCGACATGATCTTGTCGGTGCAAAAGGAAAAGGCGGCGGCATCGCCGAAGCTGCCGATGGCGCGACCATCGAGCGTTGCGCCATGTGCCTGGGCACAATCTTCGATCACTTTCAGCCCGTGGCGGCGGGCCAGCGCCATGATCGCGTCCATGTCGCACGGCCAGCCGGCGAGGTGGACGGGGATGACGGCGCGGCTGCGCGTGGTCAGCACGGCGGCGATACTGTCGGCGGTGATGTTCTGGCTGTCGGGGTCGACATCGGCGAAAACCGGCGTGGCACCGACGGCGATGACACAGGCCGCCGAGGCGACAAAGCTGCGCGGCGTGACGATCACTTCATCGCCGGGGCCGATGCCGAGCGCCCGCAGCGCGACCTCCAGCGCCACGGTGCCATTCGCCAGGGCAATGGCGTGGGGCACGCCCAGCCGCGCGGCAAAGCCGGTTTCGAAGGCCCGGCAATTGTCGCCATGGTGGAGGGCGTTGACCCGACCGGACCGCAGCACGCGGGTAACGGCGGCGATTTCATCTTCGTCGTGCCATGGCCAGCGCGAGGTGGCGAAGGCCGGGGTGTCCGCCAAAGTGTCCGTTTTGGCGTTCGCCCCGATGCTGACCGCGTTGCTGGCCATATCAGGCAACCGCGCGCCGTTGCTCGGCGCTGGTCTTTGTGTTGGCCTGGACGGCGGCATGGCTGGCGATGGCCGCACGAGCGGGCTTTGCAATGGTTGTCGGCTGCGTTGGCATGTTGGGTGAAAACCAGGCGGCTTCGGCGTTGTGGCTCGGATCGACGATCTTGGGCAGCAGCGCCCGCACCGTCACGCTGTCATCGGCGATGGCGGCGGCGGCGATGCGATCGAAGGCGGCGTTGAGTTCGGCCAGCGACCGGGCGGCCGGTTCCGCCTCGAAAATGCCGGGCAGGGTCGATTCGAGCCGGGTTTCCTTGGCATCGAACAATTCTTCATAGAGTTTTTCGCCGGGGCGCAGCCCGATGATTTCGATACGGACATCGCGCCCCGGCTCCAGCCCTGCCAGCCGTGTCATGCGTTCGGCGATATCGAGGATGCGGATGGGTTCACCCATATCCAGCACGAAGATGCGGCCATGGTGCGTGTTGTTCTGCATGGCGAGCGCGGCGCCTTGCAGGATGAGCAGCACCGCCTCGTGCACCGTCATGAAATAGCGACGGATTTCGGGGTGGGTCACGGTAAGCGGCCCGCGCCGGCTGAGCTGTTTCTGGAGCAGCGGAATGAGCGAGCCGGAGGAACCAAGCACATTGCCGAAGCGCACCGTGAGGAAGCGCGTTGCCACCGGCACATCCTGCCCGGCAAGATCGAGCGCCTGGCAATAAAGTTCGCCCAGCCTTTTGGTGCCGCCCATGACGCCGACGGGGTTTACCGCCTTGTCCGTCGAAACCTGCACCATGGCGCGAGCACCATAACGACGCGCCGCATCGGCGACATTGCGAGTGCCGATGACGTTGGTCAGCACACCGGCGCAGGGGTTGGTTTCCACCAGCGGCACATGTTTCAGCGCGGCGGCGTGGAACACCAGGTTCGGCCGGTATTTGGCAAAGACGTTCATGACATTGCCGCGTTGCCGGATGGAACAGAGCACCGGGATGCGGTGGACGTCAGGGAAGCTTTCGCCCAGATCCTGATCGATCGCGTACAGATTGAATTCGCTGGCATCGACGAGGACGATCTCGCTGGGGCCGCCCTTGGCGATCTGGAACACCAGTTCGCGGCCGATGGTGCCGCCGGCGCCCGTCACCATGACGCGCTGGCCGGCGACGAATTGCGCAATGGCGCCGGTGTCGGCGGTGCGCGGCGGGCGGCCGAGCAGGCGGGCAAGATCGAGAAAGTTCAGATCGAGCGCCTTGGTGGTTTTCGTATCCGCGCGGGCGGTGGCGGGCATGCGAGCGACGGACAGCCCCAGGCTTTCGGCCTCTGCCACGAAGCGGACGAGATTGGCACCGGCGAGCCGATCGGTTTCATCGACCAGCAACAGGCAATCCGGGCGTTTGCCGCCTGCGACGAGCCTTTGCACCGCCGCATCGAGCGAATCGAGCCCGCCGAGCACCGGCACCCCCCGTACGCGCAGGTTTTGATGGCCGCCGGTATCATCGAGGATGGCGACGGCCTGATAGCCGGCAGCCGGATTGCCGGCGAGCTGGCGCAGCGCCAGATCGACATTGTCCCCGGTGCCGACGATGATCGTGGCGCGGGCCGGTTTGGCGATCGTGCCGTTTTCGCCGTTGAAGACGCGGCGACGCAAATGTTCGCTGGCCATGCGGCGCGCGACTCGAATGCCCGCCAGGCCACCGAAAAGCAGGAACCAGGCGATGATCGGGACCGATGCGGGCAGCCATAATGTGCTGCCCAAAAGGGCGATTGCCGCCACCCAGCCGGCAATGGAAAGGGTTGCAGCGATGAGCAGCAGCGGCATGTCGGTGAGCGACGTGTAGCGCCAGACCCGGCCATAAAGCCCGACACGCTGAAAGATGACCACCGAAACAAGGGCGATGATCGGCACGGCGGCGACGAAGCCGGCCTGCATGGCCGGCGGCAAATGGCCGTTCAGGCGCAGCAGCATGGCAAGCGCGACGGCGGTGACGGCGCAAATCGTATCGAGCAGGGCGAGAATGGCGTGGCGGACGCGGCGGTTGCGCAGCAGGCGGCGGCCGAGCGAGAGGGCCGGAGTGAGCAGCTGCGCGAGCAGGGGCGGGGCGAGGCTTTGGCTTGCGTCGTTCGCGGCGCTTTGGCTGGCATCGTCTGCGCTGCCGTGCCTGCCGGCATTCATGCTGCCGTTCATGACACCTGCGCTGCCAGGCTGTGGCTTCTGCGCCTGTACGTTCTGCGCCTGTACGTTCTGTGGCTGTGCGTCATGCAATTGCTTCACGCTGATGCTCCACCCTGATTGCCCTGCGGCCGGTGGCGGCGGGCCCTGTTGGCCCATCGCGCGTAAATTACCGGCCGACGTCGTCCGAATTACCGATGACTATAGGTCTTGTGGCGGCGTTGTTCATTCGGCCATCGGGCCATTACCCGAACTGCCATCATGCTATCCTTTCGGGGCATTCAGGCCGCCCTGCGCCTGATTTTTGCCTGATTTTTGTGGCATTTCAGATTGTTGCGGGGGTGGCGCGGCGCCTTTGGCAGATGCTGCCGGACCGCCGGACGACACCCGCCGGGCGACAGCGGGCTTTGCGGGCGGGGCCATGCGGGGTGGGTTTGCGCACGCGTCCGGCACAGATGCCCAACGCATTGTTAAACGGCCCTTGCTGGCGCTCCGATGGATAATGGCCGGAAGCGTTCCCCACCCGCGGCGATGGCTGGGTTAGTAATCGCACAGCTTTGGATATTGAGGTGCGGCAGTCGATGGAAGCCCGGACGAAACCGCAGGGCGTATGCGGCCCGATCACCCGCTGGCAGGGATGGCGCAAGCTGGGGCGTCGTATCCTGTGAGCCGGCCGGCAACAGTCTTGCATGTCATCACCGGCCTTAACACCGGCGGTGCCGAAATGGTTCTGGCGCGCCTGCTGGCGCATCCGGCGATGACGGCGGGCGGGTTGCGGCACGAGGTATTGTCGTTGTTGCCGGCCGGCGCCGTTGCCGAACGCTTGCTGGCGTCGGGCATTCAGATCCACAGCATCGACATGGCGCGGGGCTGGCCGGGGCCGATCCGGCTGCTGCGGCTGGCCGGCATCATCCGCCGGGTGCAGCCGGCGATCATCCAGGGCTGGATGTACCATGGCAATCTGGCCGGGCTGGTGGGCCGGGCGCTGCAATTGCGTCGGCCGCCGCTGTTATGGAACATGCGCCATTCGCTGGCCGACATCGCCCGCGAACCGATGCGGACGCGCGTCGTCATCCGGCTCGGCGCGCGATTTTCGGGCGTCCCGGCGGCGACGATCTATAATTCCGCGGTTGCAGAGCGGCAGCATGAGGCGATCGGTTACCGGATCGATCGCGCCGTGCTGATCCCCAACGGCTTTGATTGCCAGACGTTCGCGCCGCGCGCCGGGGCCGATGCCGTGATGCGCCGCAAGTTCGGCATCCGCAAGGAATCGACGGTTGTGGCGCTGGTGGCGCGGGCGCACCCGATGAAATCCGTCGATGTGCTGGTGGAGGCGGTCCGCCGCGCCCGGGCGGCCGGGCATGACCTGCACCTGTTACTGGTCGGCAATGGCATGGAACGGCCGGAACCCGGCATTGCGGCGGCGCTGGCGCAATTGCCCGCCGACCGGGTGACACTGGCCGGAGAACAGCGCGATGTCGCCGAATGGCTGGCCGGGGTCGATATGCTGGCAGTCGCTTCGTCATGGGGCGAGGGTTTCCCGAACATATTGGGAGAAGCGATGGCGAGCGGCGTTGCCTGTGTTGCCACCGATGTCGGCGACAGCGCCGCGATTCTGGACAAGACGGGCCTGGTGGTGCCGCCCGGCGACGCCGATGCCATGGCGACGGCGTTGGGCCGGCTGGACCGTCTGGGCAAGATGGGGCGCCAAATGATCGGGCAGGCGGCGCGCAACCGCATCATCGAGCATTACTCGCTCGATCATGTCGCGGCGCGCTATGCCGAGCTGTATGGCCGGTTCGCGCCGCTTCGGCTTGGCGGCAGCGGCATGCCAGGGGGCGCAACGGATGATGTGCCCCGGATCCTCAATCAAATGCGACCGGAAGCCATTGCCAACGAAGCGACCGGGCCGTTGCGCTCCAGGCGCGGGCAAGTGGTGGCGACGGCCCCTCGGTTCGCAGTGGCCGGCAATGGTGGCAGCGGCGCGACCGCGCCAGCGGCGGCGATGCCCGGTATGCCGTTTGACACGGGATTGCCGCGATGACCGGTGCGAAGGCCGATGGCGCCGCGCGCGCGCTGCTGGAAGGCGCAGAAATGGCGTCACCTTGCGCTGCGATGCCGGTGTTGCATCAATCGCCGTGGCCGACAGCGGCGGCACCATCGCGGGTGTTGGTGATTTCCAGCCTGGCCTGGTCGCTGGTCAATTTTCGGGGCCGATTGCTCGCGGACATGGTGCAACTGGGCCATGAGGTTATCGCCGCCGCGCCGGACAATGACCCGGCCGTGGTGGCGGCTCTGGAGGGCATAGGGGTGCGGTTCGTGCGTATCCCGATGCAGCGAACCGGGCAGAATATCCTTAGCGACCTGGGGACGTTGAAGGCGCTGTACAGCGTGCTGCGGGTGGAGCGGCCCGATGTGGTGCTCGCCTATACGCAAAAGCCGATCGTCTATGGCGGGATGGCGGCGCGGCTGGCAGGCGTACGGCGCTATTTCGCCATGGTCAGCGGGCTGGGTTATGCCTTTACCGAAGCCGAGGGCGAGGGGCGGCGGCTGCTGCGCTGGCTTGTTGCGCGGCTGTACCAGGTGGCGCTGGCGCGGGCATCGGGCGTGTTCGTGTTCAACAGCGACGATGCCGCCGAAATGCAGAGCAACGCCATGCTGCGCCCGGGGCAGCGGGTGGTGCAACTGGGTGGTTCCGGTGTCGATATGGCGCGGTTTCCCCACACACCGCTGCCCAAGGGCCCGCCGGTATTCCTGATGGTGGCGCGGCTGATGCTGCACAAGGGTGTTCGCGAATTTGCCATGGCGGCGCGGATCGTGCGGACCAGCCATCCCGAGGTGCGTTGCCAGTTGCTGGGGCCGATGGATTCCAACCCGTCGGGGTTGAGCGAGGCGGAACTGGCCGGGTGGCAGGTGGATGGCACCATCGAATATCTGGGCCATACCCGCGATGTGGCGCCATATCTGGCTGCGGCGAGCGTGTTCGTGTTGCCGACCTGGTATCGCGAAGGCCTGCCACGCACGATATTGGAGGCGATGGCCAGCGGCCGCGCGGTGATCGCCACCGATGCGCCGGGCTGCCGTGATGCGGTCCGCGATGGGGACACCGGTTTTCTGGTGCCGGTGCGCGACGGCGAGGTGCTGGCAGCGGCGATGTTGAAGATCGTCGAAACGCCGGGGCTGGCGGCGCAGATGGGCGCGCGTGGCCGGGCGGTGGCGGAGCGCGAATATGATGTGGTGCAGGTAAACCGTCGGCTGTTGGGCGAGATGGGGTTGTGGGCGGACGAAGCGGCGGCGTTTCCGGGCAAAGCCAGCCAGGATGCCGGCAGAGCCGATGCGGCGGTGGCCGGCTGATGCGGCGGCTGATCGATCTTTTGGTGGCCATACCGGCCGGGCTGGTGGCGCTGCCGTTGGCAGCGGTGGTGGCGTTGCTTGTCCTGATGGTGATGGGGCGGCCGCTGTTGTTTCGGCAGGCGCGGTCGGGGCGCGACGGCAACCCGTTCACCCTGTTGAAGTTCCGCACCATGCGGGCGGCGGCGCCTGGTGCCGATCCGTTGGGCGATGATGCCGGCCGCACGCCGCTGCTGGGCCATGTGTTGCGGCGGTTGCGGCTGGATGAACTGCCGCAACTGCTGAATGTCGTGCGCGGGCATATGGGCATCATCGGGCCGCGGCCCTTGTTGCCGCAGACCATGGAGACGCTGGGCGAGCGCGGGCGGCGGCGCGGCGCCATCCGGCCGGGCCTGACCGGCTGGGCGCAGGTCAATGGCGGGCCGGTGCTGTCGGACGACGACAAGATTGCGCTCGATCTGTGGTATGTCGAAAACAGGGACGCGAGGCTCGATCTGCGCATTTTGCTGCGTACGCTGGGCGTTCTGGTGCTGGGCGATCGGGTTCATCCTGCAGCCGTGGAGTATGCCCATGCGGGCCATCGTCGTCGGCGCAGTTGAATCGACCCGGGTTGCGATTGCCGCAATCGGCCGGTCCCCGGATTGGGAACTGGCGGCGGTGGTGACTCTGCCGCCATCATTGGCGTCGCGGCACAGCGATTTTGTCGATCTGTCGGCCGATGCCGGGGCGGTGGGGGCAAAGATGATCCATGCCGCCGATTGCAACGCGCCCGATTGTGTTGCCGCAATTGCCGCGGTTGGTGCCGATCTGGTGCTCGTCATCGGCTGGTCGCAGCTGTGCCGTGCCGATTTCGTGGCGGCGGCCGGTGGCCGGCTGGTGGGGTATCACCCGGCGGCATTGCCCAGGTTGCGCGGGCGGGCGGCGATTCCCTGGACGATATTGGCGGCGGAACCGATCACCGCGAGCAGCCTTTTCTGGATTGCCGAAGGGGTCGATTCCGGGCCGATCATCGGCCAGCAGTATTTTCATGTGGCGGCGGATGAGGATGCCGAAGGACTATATGCGCTGCACATGGCGGCGCTGGCGCGGTTGCTGGATGCGCAATTGCCGTTGCTGGCGGCGGGGACGGCGGCGGCGGTGGTGCAGGATGAGCGTTTTGCCACCTGGGCAGCAAAGCGCACGCCGGCGGAAGGCGTGATCGACTGGCGCCGGCCCGCAGCCGAGGTGGCGCGGTTGGTGCGCGCCGTCACCCGCCCCTATCCGGGCGCGACGACCATCGGTGCAAATGGCGACCTGACATTGTGGAAGGCGCAGGTTGGCGATGACGGGTGGCGGCACATGGCATTGCCGGGCCAGGTGATCGCGCGCGATGCGGACGGGTTTTCGGTGATGTGCGGCGATGGCATGGCGTTGCGGGTGGCCGAATGGTCGGGCGCGGTGCCGCGGCTGCACCAGCGGTTGGGGGCGCCGTCATGAGCGGGATCGTCGAACGGCTGGGCAGGGTGCTGGTGATTGCGCCGCATCCCGATGACGAGGTGCTGGGTTGCGGCGGCTTGATTGCGCTGCTGGCCGATCTGGGGCGGCCGGCCGATGTGGCGATCGTGACGGAGGGCAAGCCGCCGACCTATGCGGAAGCCGTGGTGCGCCGGGTTGCGGCGGAAACCGATGCGGCGGCGCGGATTCTTGGCGTCAGGGCGCTGCACCGGCTCGGCTGCCCGGCAGCGGCGCTGGATGTGATGGCGCATGCGGATTTGAACCGCATGATCGGCGATGTGGTGGCGGTCGCGGCGCCCGATACGCTGCTGCTGCCGTTTCCCGGCGATATTCACCGCGATCATCAGCTGGTATTCGAAGCGGCGATGGTGGCGGCGCGGCCGACCGGCCCGCGTTACCCGACGACGATCCTGGCCTATGAAACGCTGTCGGAAACCAACTGGAACGCGCCGGGGTTGACGCCGGCCTTTGTGCCGGGCGTATTCATCGACATTTCGGCGACCATCGACCGCAAGATCGAAGCCTTTGAAGCCTATGAATCGCAGGTGCGGGCGTTTCCGGCCGAACGATCGACGGTGGCGCTGCGGGCGTTGGCGCAATTGCGCGGCGCGACGGTGCACCGGATGGCTGCGGAAGGATTTGTGCATGTCCGCGATGTGGGTTGATCCGATGCAGAACGATCGCAGCAATGGCCATGGCGGCGGGCCGGGCCTCACCATGATGCTGACATCGGCCGGGCGGCGGGTGGAATTGTTGCAGGCGTTTCGCCAATCGGCGGCGGCGATGGGGGTAAGGCTGCGCATCATCGCCTGTGATGCGGATCCGGCGATGAGCGCCGCCTGCCATGTTGCCGATGTCGCCTATACGGTGCCGCCGGCGGACGGCGACGAATATGTGGCCGCGGTGCTCGATATCGCCATTCACGAAAAGGTGCGGCTGGTGGTGCCGACCATCGATCCCGAATTGCTGCCATTGGCGCGGGCGAGCGCGACGTTTGCCGGGCAGGGCATCAGCGTTGCGGTCAGCGACGAAGCGTTGATCGCCATTGCCCGCGACAAGCAGCACACCGCCGAATTCCTGCGCGATGCCGGCATCCGGTCGCCACGCTCCGCCTTGCTGGACGTGGCGCGGGCCGATCCGGCGGCATGGACGGGGCCGTTGTTCCTGAAGCCCGTGCATGGCAGCGCCGGACGCGGCGTGCAGCCGATTGCGTCGCTGGCGGCGGTGGACGGTGTTGCCCATGATGAATTGATGCTGGTGCAGGAATTGCTGGAAGGGCCGGAATATACGGTGAACTGCTTTTTCGATGAGGATGGCAAGCTGTGCACAGCAGTGCCGCACCGGCGGCTGAAGGTGCGGGCAGGCGAGGTTGAAAAGGGTCAGACCTGCCGGCACGAGGGATTGCTGGCGATGGCACGTCAACTCGCCGCCGTTTTGCCGGGGCCGCGCGGGGCGCTGTGTTTCCAGGCGATCATCGGCGCGGATGGCGAGCCTTCGATGTTCGAGATCAATGCGCGCTTTGGTGGCGGATATCCGCTGGCGCATCGCGCCGGGGCGCCGTTCGCACGCTGGCTGCTGGAGGAAGCGCTGGGCCGGCCGACAACCGCATCGGATAGCTGGACAGCGGGGCTGACCATGTTGCGGCACGATGTTTCGGTGTTTGTCGCGTCATGACGGCGCCATTGAAAGGTGTCGTCGTCTTTGATCTGGACGACACGCTGTACCTTGAGCGGGATTATGTGCGCAGCGGTTTTGCCGCCGCCGGGGACTGGTTCCTGCGTGAAACGGGTATCGCCGGGCTGGCGCCGGAGGCGTGGCGGCTGTTCGAGGCCGGGCGGCGCGGTGTGATATTCGATGACGCGTTGACGGCGCTGGGCGTCGCGCCGGCACCGGGGCTGGTGAGCCAGCTTATCGAGCGATATCGCGGCCATTCGCCGGCGATCGGGCTGGCGCCGGATGCGGCGGATTGGCTTGCGCGGCCGCCCGAAGGCTGGGCGATCGCGTTGATCAGCGACGGTCCGGCGGCGAGCCAGTCGCGCAAGGTGGAGGCGCTGGCGCTGGCCAGCCTTGGGGTTTCGCCCATCCTTTTGACCGACAGCCTTGGCCCAGGCCATGGCAAGCCCGATGTGCGGTCGTTCGAGATGGTGCAGGTTGAACATGGCGTCGCGGCGTCGCAATGCCTGTATGTGGCCGACAATGCGGCCAAGGATTTTGCCGGCCCGCGCCGGCTGGGTTGGCGCACGGTGCAGATCAGGCGTGTCGGCGGGTTATATGCAGCGGCGGCGCTGGATGCAGCACATGCACCGGACGCTATTGTTGCGACCTTGCGTGATCTTGGGCCGTATCTGCCAGCGATGGGACGCGCTTTCACACCCGGTCGAGAAAACGCACGGGCCGTTGAGCCAGGCTCCGGTTGAGCCATGCGGATTGCGTTCGTGCTGGCGGGGCTTGGGGCAGGCGGTGCCGAGCGGGTGGTGTCCAGGGTTGCAAGCCATTGGGTCGAGCAGGGGCACAGCGTCGATATCATCGTCTTTGACGGGCCCGATGATCCGGTTTTCCACGATTTCGACGCTCGGGTTCGGTTGCACAGGCTGGGGTTGCCGGCGACGGGTGGCGGCCTTGAAGCGCGATCCGGGCCAGGGCGATCCGGGGCAGGGCGATCCGGGCCAGGGCGATCCGGGCCAGGGCGATCCGGGGCGGTGCGGATGCTGCGGCGGATCATGCGGTTGCGCGGCACGTTAAAGGCGCTCCAGCCCGATGCGGTGTTCAGTTTTCTGTTCAAGATCAACATCGTCACCCTGATTGCAGGGCGCGGGCTGGGGTTGAGAATATTGGTGGCCGAGCGCAATCACCCCCGGATGCAGCCGGCGCATCCAGTCTGGGGCCTGTTGCGGCGCCTTACCTATCCCGGTGCTGCGCAGCTGCTGCTGCAGACAGAGGCCAGCCGCGCCGCAATGCCGGCCGCGCTGCGTGATCGGGGGGTGGTCATCGCCAACCCGATCGTCGCACACCAGCGGCGGCCGGAACCGGAAGGGCAACGCCGGATTGCCGCCGTTGGCCGGCTGGAGCCGCAAAAGGGGTTCGACCTTTTGATCGCGGCCTTTGCCAGGATTGCGGCGCGGCATCCTGACTGGACTCTGACCATCTGGGGTGAAGGCCCGTTGCGCGGGATGCTGGAGGCCGACGTTGCCCGGCTCGGGCTGGAGGGGCGCGTCCTGCTGCCCGGGCTCAGCCGGTCGCCGGCCGCCTGGATCGAAACGGCATCGGCGTTCGTGCTGTCGTCGCGGTATGAAGGTTTCGCCAATGCGCTGGCCGAAGCGATGGCGGCGGGGCTGCCCTGTGTGGCGTTCGATTGTGAATTCGGCGTCGATATGATGATCAAGAACGGCGTAAACGGCCTGCTTGTGGCGGATGGCAATATGAACGAGCTGGCACAGGCGATGGACCAATTACTATCGAATGGGTGTATGCGGGCGAAATTGGGGGATGCGGCGCGCGAAGGGGCTGTACGCTTTTCGGAAGGGCGCATCCTGAAGGATTGGGACGATGCCCTGGTTGGCATCACCCTGTGGTGATTACCTACTCCCTATGGGGCAATTGTCTGTGACCAGCCGGTAATGTATATTCATAAATGCTTACGGGGTTGTTCATAAGAAGGCAATTTTGGCTGCACACGCAGCCCTGCTGGCTATTGCTGCGCTTTTGGGTTAAGGTATTTTTAATATCTGTAGGGAGGTGCGTTTTTCGCAACCAATCAGCAATGCTCGCCGAAACTAGCAACCGAGAAAAACGGGATCGCCCGGCCGCTATGCGAGGTTAACTGATGCAATGCATTAAGGAGGGTAACCGCGTGACACGGGAAACTTCGGAAGACGTCGTAATCATCGGACGTAATGAAATATTGCGGGAGGGGCTCAGGCGGATTTTGGCCGACCAGGGGTTCAGCGTGATCGCTGCCGTATCCGAGCATCAATCGTTTATCGGTAACGCCGGTTCTACGCCGCCACAGCTGATGATCGTGGATGCCGAGACGGTGGATGAGGGGATCGACATTTGCGCCTTGTTGCGTGAAGCCTATCCCGAACCGCGGATCGTCATGATCGGCGATCGCCATGATCTTGAAACAATCGCCAGGGCCTTTGCCGTCGGTATCGATGGCTATCTGGTAAAGGCCATCGCCTGCGACGCGCTGGTGGGCTCGTTGCGGCTGATCATGCTGGGTGAAAAGGTGGTGCCATCCAAAACGCTGGAAGCGTTGACCGATGGCCGGCCTGTCGACCATGTGCGCAGCGGTAACGGCCATGAGACCAATCTTGGCCTCACCGACCGTGAAATCGAAATCCTGGGCCGGTTGGTCGAGGGTGACCCGAACAAGGTGATTTCGCGCCGGCTGCTGATCACCGAGGCAACCGTCAAGGTGCATATCAAGGCGATCCTGCGCAAGCTGAACGTCATCAACCGCACGCAGGCTGCGATCTGGGCGGTTGATCATGGCATGTTCGGCAACAAATCTTCATCCCATCCGGGTGAAGGCCGTCGCGGCACAGATATTGCCGATGTCGGGGCGGACCTGGATGGCGATGAGCCCGTGGCCCGGCGCTCTGCCGGTGACGACATCGGCGTTGGTCGCGTGACGGCCGGGGCGAAATTTCGCCAGTTGGAAGCCTGTCTGACCTGACCGGAATCTTCCCGCCCTCCCGGCGCAAAATCGTCATTTCGGGTGGGCGGGAACTTCCGATGTCATACCAATGCGCAAACCGCGGCCGACCGTAACGGGTGTAGGCTTGCCAGCCTGATATCCGGCCAGTGTCGGTCGGCCTATTGGCGAGAAATTCAAAATGGCAACGCGAGCTGAACCGTTCCCCACGCAAGGTCTGACGCAAGACAGCATGCCGGCTCCGGCGCTGTTGTCTGCGCCCGATGAAATGCGGTTGACGGACGTCGCGCGCATCCTGCGACGGCGCAAATTTGCCATTCTTGGCACCATGTTGTTGGTGATCGGCTTGTGTGGCCTGTATTTGTGGCGCGCTACGCCGACTTACACGGCATCGACGACGCTGAAGGTGACCACGTACAGCGCCGAAGCGAGCCTGCGCGACGAGCCCATGCCGTTGAGTGCGCAGGATGAGATGCGTATCGCCACCCACATGGCCTTGTTGCAGGCAAAACCTGTCGGCGCCATGGTGGTGCAGCAACTGGGGCTTGAAGACGATCCCGAATTTGCACCGTCGCGCGATGGCCTGCTCAGCGTGGCCAACCGGCCGGGCGTGCAAACCGAACTGGACGCGGCGGATGTCGAGGCCGAACGCATGTCCAGGGTCGTCGATAATCTGTTCGCCCATATCGCCGTCGAGCGGGTTGAGCATTCGGCGCTGATCGAGATTTCGGCCACGACATCCGATCCGCGCAAATCAGCGGCCATCTCCAATGCGCTGGCCAATATCCACAGCGCCAATCTGCTGCGCGAGCGGCGATCTTCCACGGTAAACGAGATAAAATCGGTCGAAGGCCGCTCTGCCGATCTGCGCGAGCAGGCGACGGAAGGCGAGCGGGCGGCGGTTGCGCAGGGGCAGCGCGCGGGGATGCCGAGTGCCACGGGCAGCGCCTCTGTCTTTTCGACGATCGGGCTGGCCAGCCAATTGTCGGACGCGCGGGCGCAGCGCATTGCCGCCGAAACAAGGTATCGCGAATTGAGCGCGGTGGGCGGCGCCGTATCCGGCCCCGGTTCCAGCGCATCGCCCTTGCTGGCCGATTTGCGCGCCCAACAGGTGACGATTGAAAAGCGCCTTGCCGAGCTTTCCGCGCAATTCGGCCCCGGTTATCCCGAAATGCAGTCGGTTCAGGCGCAGCGGGCGGAGATCGCCCAGCGGCTTGCGGCCGAGACCGAACGGGTCCGGCAGGGCGCCGCCGCCGAGATTGCCGCATTGCGGGCGCGCGAGGTTCAGCTTGAAGGCGAACTGGCATCCGCGCGCGCCAGCGAGTTTCGGGCCGGTTCCGCCAATGTAGGCATTCAGGATCTGTATCGCAGCGCCGCGACCAACCGGGAATTGTACCTGGCGCAGCTGACCCGGTTGCAGGAATTGCGCAGTCGGGAACAGGCGATGAACCCCGAAGCGACGGTGGTCGCCAAGGCGCTGGCGCCAACAGAACCGAGCGCCCCCAAGCCGGTGCGCCTGTTGGCCGCCGGTGCGTCGGGCGGGCTGGTGCTGGGCTTCATCCTGGCGTTTGCGCTGGAGATGTTCGACCAAAGGCTGCGCACGCCGGAATATCTGGAACGGCTGACCGGGCTGCGGACGCTGGCGATGATCCCCGAACTGTCGGCGCGGGAGGCGGCGCAATCGCCGGTGGCCCTGCAGCTTGATGCGCCAAGCTCGCTGTTTGCCGAAACGCTGCGAACGCTTTTTCTGGACGTAGGCGGTTCGATCGGCGGGCAAAGCGTGTGCGTGGTGGTGACATCGCCATTACCTGGCGAAGGCAAGACCTGGACGGCGGCGGGCGTTGCGGGGGCCGGCGCGATTCTGGGTCGATCGTCGATCATCGTCGATCTCGACTTGCGGCGGCCGGCGGTAGGTGCCGTGCTGCACGTGGAGCCGGGCGAGATCGATGTCGTCAAATGTCTGGAAAGCCCGGGCGCGCTTGATCCCGCGGTCATCGAGCGGGCCATTGTGCGCGATCCGCTACTGCCTCGGTTGTCGGTGCTGCCGGTTGCGCACCAGCCCGAGAACCCGGGCAAGCTGGTCGCCTCTGGCGGGCTGGTCGATCTGATCCGCTATTTGCGTGACCATTATGAGTTCATCGTCTTGAATGCGCCGCCGGTACTGGCGGTTTCCGACGCGCGCCAGCTTGCCGCCATGGCCGACATGACGTTGCTGGTGGTGCGGTGGAGCAAGACGCCCCCTGCCGCAGTGGTTGCGGCGCGGCGGCTGTTGGGCCGCGTGGCGATCGGTGCGGTGATGAACCGTGTCGATTACCGTCGTCATGCCGCCGGTGCCTATGGCGATCGGCTGGAATTCTATGCCGGTTACGCCGGCTATTACGACACGTCGGGCGGCAGCCGCGCCGAAAAGGGATAAGTCCGTTTCGGCGGCAATGGCTTGCCTTTGGGGCGGCCGGCGTTGAGGTTTGGGGTGCCCGAAAGGCGTTGGATTCCCAGCCGAGAAAACCCGGAATGACCGATTTGCCCGGAATGACCGATTTGATTGCCTCGATTGCCGTTGGACGGCCGCTAATTTTGCCCGGCACTCTGCCGGAAATGGCGGCGTGAACGCCGCTGCGGCTTTGGCCGCTTCCGCAGGCGCGGGGTTTGCCGCTGCGCCTGTGCCCACGCCGGATATTGCGCTGGCTGCTGCGGCGTTAAGCGACCTGGTGGTCTGGACCGCCGATGCCAACGGCCGATTGACGACGATCAGCGCGAACTGGGCAGTGATGACCGGGGTGCCGGCGGCGGCGGTGATGGGCCGGGGGCTGGCGATGCTGGTGCACCCCGGTGACCGGCCAGATGATTTGAGCGATAGCCGGGCTCACGGCTGGCCGGGCTGGCTGGCGACGGATCGGCAAGTGGACAGGGTGCTGCGCCTGGCCGGCGCGGATGGCCAGTACCGGTGGTGGCGGGTGCGTGCGGCACCGCTGGACGCCGGTGAAGGCTGGTTTGGCACATTGGTCGATGTGGACGTGTTGACCCGCCGCGATGCACAGCTGCGGGCCAGCGAGGAACTGTATCGCTACACGGTCGAACTGAGCAACCAGATCGCCTGGACGGCATCGGCAGACGGCACCTTCGTGCATTTCAACGCGGGCTGGGCGTCCGTGCCAAGCGTGGGTGAGGCTGTGGCCAGCGCGGTTGCAGCGCCGGTCGCAGCGCCGGATGCGGCGGACGATCCGCTGCACCCGCGCGACCGGGCGCGCGTGCTGGCGGAGCGTGCGGCCGGCTTTGCGCAAGGTTTGCCGATCGACCATGTCTATCGGTTGCGCGGGCCGGATGGCACATACGCCTGGTGGCGGGCGCGGGCATCGCCGCGGCATCGCGCCGATGGCTCCATCCTGCGCTGGTACGGCACCATGGAGAATGTCGACAAGGCAAAGCGGGGGGAGGAACAGCTGCGCCGGCTGCGGGCCGAAATGGTCATCGTCGCGCGGCGCAACGGCATGGGCGAACTGGCATCGACGCTGGCGCATGAATTGAACCAGCCATTGGCGACGATCGCCAATTATCTGCGCGGCAGCGAGGCATTGCTGGATGGACCGGAAGGGCTGGCCCAGGTGCCGGCGGTGCGCGGCGCCATTGCCAATGCGGCGCGATCGGCGGAGCGGGCGGGCATGATCGTGCGGCGGCTGCGCGAGCTGGTGTCGCGCGGCGATGACGGCCGGGCGGTGGAAAGCCCGGCGGCGCTGATCGAGGAAGCCTGCGCGCTCGGCCTGATGGATGCCGATGCGCTGGGTATCGGCTGGCGCGTGTCGATCGAATCGCCGGATCTGCTGGTGGTCTGCAACCGGCTGCAGATCGAACAGGTGATCATCAACCTGCTGCGGAATGCCGTCGATGCCGTGCGGTGTGCTGCGCGGCGCGAGATATTGATCACCGCTCGCCTTGTGGCGGCGGGGTGCGAGATCAGCGTTTGCGATTCAGGCGCCGGGCTTGCCGATGCGATGCGGGCGACGTTGTTCCAGCCATTTCGGACGAGCAAGCCGGACGGCACCGGCATCGGGCTTTCGATCTGCCGGACCATCGTGGAGAGCCATGGCGGGCAGATCAGTCATTCGCCGGGACCAGAGGGCGGGGCGCGTTTCGCCATCGTGTTGCCGATGGCTGCGGCCGGCGATTTGCCGGGCTGAAGCCGTCAGCCGGCGGGCAGGCAGGCCAGTTGATCCCGTAGCTGCCCGACGGCGGCGCGGCGGATTCGGGCGGCGTTGTCGCGGCTGATATCGAGGATGCCGGCGATTTCGGCGATCGAGCAATCGTCGACGAGCGACAGTTGCAGGATGATCTGCTCACGGGCCGGGAATCCGGCGATGATGGTGGCGATACTGTGCTTCAGGCGGGCGGCCGTCGGGTTCCCTCGCGCCGCATGGGCCACATCGGCAGCCAGGCGGCGGAACTGATCATCATCGTTGCCATGGCCGGCCTCGATATCGGCCATGGTATCCAGCGTTGCGCGATAGGCATCGACGCCGCGCTGCAACTGATGCGGCGGTATGCCCGGGCCGCCCGGAGTGTCTTGCCGGATGCTGTCGAACATGGCGCGCCGCAAGGTGGCTGCGATGCTGCCATCCAGGGGTTTGGCAAGCCGCCTGGTGCCGGCGTCCAGCAATTGCTGGAGCGGGGCACCGGTGCGGGTGCCGATGCGCGTGGCGATCGATGTGACCAGGCCGATATGGTGGTTTGCCACGGGATCGGCGGTTGGCAGGTGTGCGGGCGGGTAAGTGTCGCAGCCGGAATCGGTTGCGATCGGGCCAGCGGTGGCGGAGAGGCGCGCGGCAGTCATGCGCTCATTATAGGTCGACGCCAGGATGCTGCGGGTGTTGCCATGCTGCGGTGATCGCTATGCTGCCGCCTTGTCTGGCTGGTCGGCACGCGCCGCGAGTGTTTCTGGTGATATTTCCGCGATGAACAGCAGTCGCAGTGCTTCGGGCAGCGATTTGATGGCGAGCCGGTCCATCATGTTGGCGCGGTACATTTCAACCGTGCGGACGCTGAGATCGAGGTGCCAGGCGACGATCTTGTTGGCATGGCCCTGGGCGAGGCCGGCAAGAACGGCGGCTTCGCGGCTGGACAGCGCCGCCAGCCGCGCCCGGGCCTCGTCGCGGCCCTGCGAGGCGGCGCGCCGTTCATCAAGCTGGCGAAACGCTGCCCCAAGGCTGGCGAGGAGCGCGTCATGGTGGAAGGGTTTCTGCAGGAAATCGATGGCGCCCTGCCGCATGATGCGGACCGCCATCGCGATATCGCCATGGCCGCTCATGACGACGACCGGCACATCGTTGATGCGATCGCCAAGCGCCGCGATGACCTGTTCGCCATCCATCGACGGCATCCGGATATCGACCAGCGCGCAACCGGGTGGCAGATCGGGCACGGCACCCAGAAAGGCTTCGCCGCTATCATAGGCGCGGGGCCGGAAGCCGGCGGCGTCGAGCAGGAAGACCGCCGATTTGCGCATTTCGATGTCATCATCGACGACATAGACATTCTGTCTTTTTTCCATTGGATTATAGCCCTGGTTTAAGTTCCCATATCCAGACCCTGTACAATCAGCTTGGCAGCGTTTCTGGCCTTGTCGAGGGGCCGGCGCTGGAGATGCAACCGCATCGGATGCGATCGTCGAGCCGCGGCGATGGTTTCCGTGCCCGGCGTCTTGCATTCAGGCAGCGTCTTGCGTTCAGGCAGCAATGCCGCCCGGCCCGTCGCTATCCGGGACAGTGGTTGCCAGCCCATCGATGATCGAAAGGTTGAGCGCGATCAGTTCATCGATCGATTCCCGCCCGGCGATGACCATGCTGGTGAAGCGATCGACGAACAGCGCCAGCGAAATGACGCTGGCGCGCATCGGCGCGGGCAGCAGATTGCCGGTGCCGGCACAGGCGGCCGAAAGCGCGTTCCACAGTTCGCGATTGCGATGCAGAACGGGCATCAGTTCGGCGTTGTGCAGGCCATTGTCGCTGGCGCTGCGCATCTCACGGGTGATTTCGGTCATCAGCCGGCGTTCGACGGCGCGGGGCCGTTCGGCCATCGACTGTGCACGCTGATAGGCGTTGATCGACACGAGGCTGTCCTTCCTTCTCGGGGCTGCGCTGGGCCTATTATAGCCGGGCAGCGCGCGCGGCGGCGTTGGCGCGCCTGGCCGGCGGGGCTGGGCACCTGGCCGCCGAATTTTCGGCATCCGCCCCCTCATGCCGCGGCGCTGCCCTATAAATGACTATCATCGCGGCGGCAGGAAGGGACGCATCGGCTCATGCTCAACGGCGTCGGATTTGTCCTGATTGTCGGCTGTGTTTTCGGCAGTTTCCTGCTTTCGGGGGGCAAGCTGGAGATTATTCTCCATGCGTTGCCGCACGAACTCATGGCCATTGTCGGTGCGTCGGTCGGTGCGTTCATCGTCAGCAATTCGCTGTCGACGACCAAGCTGGCGGGCAAGGGCCTGGTGCGGGCCTTCAAGGGCAGCCGCTGGAAGGGCCAGGATTACGCCGATCTTTTGCGGATGCTGTATGGCCTGCTGGCGACATTCCGTTCGGGCGGCGCCACCGGGATCGAACCGCATCTCGACAACCCCGGTGAAAGCCGGCTGTTCAGCCCCTATCCGCGCCTGCTCGCCGATCACCACCTGATTGAGTTCATTTGCGATTATCTCCGGATGATGACGATCAATTTCGAAGATCCGCACCAGCTCGCGGAGGCGCTCGAAAATGATCTCGACCGCCATCATGCCGAGGAACTGGCGCCGCAAATGGCGCTGCAGATGATGGCGGACGGCCTGCCGGCGATCGGCATTGTCGCCGCCGTTCTGGGGGTCATCAAGACCATGGGATCGATCGACCAGCCGACACAGGTGCTGGGTGCGATGATCGGCGGCGCGCTGGTCGGCACGTTTCTGGGTGTGCTGCTCGCCTATTGCCTGGTTGGGCCGCTGGCATCGAAACTGCGTGAAGTCATCGAGGCCGATACCCGCCCCTGGCTGATCGCCAAGACCGCGATCATCGCCCATGCGCAGGGCCTGCCGACCCAGGTAGCCATCGAGATTGCCCGGCGGGCGACCCCATCGGAATTCGCGCCCACCTTCCAGCAACTTGAAACAACGCTTGATGAGGCAAAAGATGTCCTTAACGCTCTCGCCGCCTGAATCAGTGTCGCCTGAGACTTCGCCAGCAGAATCCGGCGCTGCCAGTGTTGCAGGCGGCGCTGCGTCGGGGCGGATCAGCTTGCCGGCCGGTTGCGGCACCACAATGGCCGACGAATTGCGCACGCAACTGGTGCTGGCGGCGGATTTTGCCGATGCAACGGCGATTGATGCCAGCGGCGTCGAAAGTGTCGGCCAGGCGGTGCTGCAATTGCTGGTGGCGGCGCGGCGCGAGGCGGTACGAGATGGCCACCAGTTCACGATCGTTGCCGCATCGCCGGCCTTTGTCGATCGCGTCACCGCCTGCGGGCTCGCCCAAGCCATTGGCCTTGTGATGGAAATGGGTGAGGTCGGATGAGCAAGCTGATCCTGACCGTCGATGATTCGGCCAGCATGCGGATGTTGTTGCGCGCGTCGCTGACAGCCCAGGGGTTTCGCATCGAGGCCGCGAATGACGGCGTGCAAGGCCTGTCGCGGATGCACGAGATCGAGCCGGACCTGTTGATCACCGATATCAACATGCCGGAAATGGACGGGTTCGAACTGATCGAGGCGGTGCGCCGTGTCGACCGGTTCAGGGGCACGCCGATCCTGGTGCTGTCGACCGAATTTACCGACGACAAGAAGCAGCGCGCGCGCAGTGCAGGCGCCACCGGCTGGATAACCAAGCCGTTTGATCCGGAAAAACTGGGGGCGGCCATTCGGCGGGTATGTCCATGAGCGGTGATGCAGAACTTGATGAGATCGAGGCGATCTTCTTTGAAGAATGTGCCGAAGGGCTGGCGATTGCCGAACAGGGCCTGGCCGCGCTCAACGCCGGCGAAGGCGCGGGTGACACCATCGACAAGGTGTTTCGCGCCGTTCATTCGATAAAGGGTGGATCGGGTGCGTTCGGCCATGCCGCGCTGCTGGCGTTTTCGCACGGCATGGAAAACACGCTGGATGGCGTCAGGGCGGGGGGCATCGCCGCGTCGCCTGCGGTTGTCCGCACGCTGTTGATGGCGGTGGATGTGCTTGCCGACCATGTCGAGGCAGCGCGCGGCCAGCGACCGGTGCCCGATGACGCAGCGTTGCTGGCGGCGCTTGATGCCCTGGTGGCCAGCGGCGGTGTCGAGGCGGTAGTGGACGTGCCGGCACCCGAAGCCGATGCCTTTGGCTTCAGCCCTTTGGCGGTGGCACTGGAAAGTTTCGAACTCGACACGGTGGCAGCGTCGCCGGCCGCGCAATCTTGTGTCGATGCGCCGGGCTGGGTGGTGCGGTTCGTGCCGTCCCGCGCGGCGCTTGCCAATGGCGCCGAACCGTTGCTGGCGATCCGGGAGGTCGAACGCCTGGGTGGCCGGGTGACCATGGCGGATTGCCAAACCCTGCCACCGCTCGCCGATCTTGATCCGGAAGGCGCCTATCTCGCCTGGACATTATGGGTGCCGGGCGACGTCGCCGAGGCGATGATTGCCGAATGTTTTGATTTTGTTGCGCCGGATTCGGTGATCGAGATCGTTCGCGAGCAGATTATCGTGCCCGGCACCGAACGGCCGGCGCTTGCCGACGCGGCGGGCATTGTCGCCGAGGTCGCGCCGGGAACGGCGCCGGCCTTCGCCATGCCGCGCGAGGCCGTGGCGGCCACCCCGGCAGTCGCGCCGGACCAGCCGGCGCAGAGCATCCGGGTCGATCTGGCGCGGCTCGACATGCTGCTCAATCTGGTTGGCGAACTGGTTATCCGCGGCTCCATCCTGTCGGACCGGCTGGCGCCTGCCGATCAGGAACGGGTGGAATTGCCCGAGCTGGCGCGGTTGACGCGCGAAATCCAGCACAATGTCATGTCGTTGCGCGCCCAGCCGATCCGTCATGCTTTTTCGCGGGTGCCGCGATTGCTGCGCGACCTTGGCGCTTCGACCGGCAAGACCATCCAGCTGGAGATCAGCGGCGAGGGCACCGAAATCGACAAGGGCGTCATCGAGAAAATCGGTGATCCATTGACCCACATGATCCGCAACGCCGTCGACCATGGCATCGAAAGCCCGGAAACCCGGCTGGCGCGCGGCAAGCCTGCGGAAGGCACCATCAGGCTGTCCGCCGAACAGCGTGGCGCGCGCATCCTGGTGCGGGTGAGCGATGATGGCGGCGGCATCGATCGGGTGCAGGTGCGTGCCAAGGCTATCGAACGCCGCCTCATCGCGCCCGATGCACAGTTGAGCGATACCGAGATCGACCAGTTGATCTGTGCGCCGGGGTTTTCGACGGCAGCGACGGTTTCGAATATTTCGGGCCGTGGTGTGGGGATGGATGTCGTCCGCTCCAATGTCGAGGCATTGGGTGGCCGGGTCGATATCGCTTCGGTGCCGGGGGAGGGCACCAGCATCACCATGGTGCTGCCGCTGACGCTGGCGATCCTGGACGGGATGATCGTGCGGCTGGCCGGCCAGCGGTTCGTGCTGCCGCTCGCCAATGTCATCGAGACTGTCCAGCCGGAGCCGGGCCAGGTGCGGCCGACGACGCCATCCAGCGAAGTCATCGAATTGCGCGGCAGCTATCTGCCGGTGAAGCGGCTGACGGAATTGTTCGGCATTGCCGCCAATGACCGGCGCCTGCCGCACGACTGCCTGGTGGTGATCGTTGAAACCGACAAGGCCGGACATGTCGGGCTGATGGTCGATACCATCGATGATCGGCGCGAGGTGGTCATCAAAAGCCTTGATCGCAACCTTCACCCGATCCGCGGGCTGGGCGGTGCGACCATCCTTGGCGATGGTTCGATCGCACTGATCCTCGATATCGAAGCGCTCGTCGGCCTGACGCCGACGGGATCCAAAGCGCCAATGGCAGGAGTAGCGGCATGACCGGCACAATGAACGACGGCAGGATGGGAGACACCGCAGATGGCGATGGCGGGGCAACCCCGACGATCAAGATCGTCACCTTTGCACTGGGGCCGCAGATTTTCGGCATCGACATGGCATCATTGGTGGAAATCCGGGAATGGCAGCCGCCAACGCCGTTGCCGGGCGTGCCGTCCTATATCAAGGGCGTGACCAACCTGCGCGGCAATGTCGTGCCGGTCATCGGGCTGGCGGAACGGTTGGGGTGGAGCCCCAGCGTGTTGCACGCGCGATCGTGCATCCTTGTCGTCAACATCGGCAGCCGGCAGGCGGGTTTCCTTGTCGATGAAGTCGCCGATATCGTTTCGATCAGCACCAGCGATATCCAGCCGGCGCCGGAAGTCGAGGAACTGGACGAAATGGTGATCGCCGGGCTGGTGCAGATCGCAGCCCGGACTCGCGAAGGCGGTCAATCGACGGCCGAGCCGATCATGGCCCTGCTGCTCGACCTTGAGGCGTTGAGCGTCACCAAGCATATCGCCGAGGCTGCATGACCGCGCAGCCGGATGCAGCAGAATTCGCGGCGGCGTCGGGCGAGGGCGCGGCGCTGTCGCCGGCCGGGTTTGCAGCGATCGCGGCGATCGTGCACGCCGATGCGCGCATCACCCTGTCGCCCGCCAAGATCACGCTGGTGCAATCGCGCCTGGCGCGGCGGCTGCGCGAGCATCGGCTGGCGGATTTCGATGCCTATCTGCATCTGGTGGCGAGCGACCCCGGCGAACGTGCCGCAATGGTTGTCGCGTTGACCACCAACCACACGCATTTCTTTCGTGAGCGGCATCACTTCGACCATTTTGAAACGGTGATGCGCCCGCGCATCCAGGCGGCGGCACCGGGGCGCGCGGCGCGCATCTGGTCGGCGGGATGTTCAAGTGGCGAGGAAGTCTACAGCATTGCCATGACGCTGGCGGGCCGGGACCGCGGCGATGCCGGCTGGCTGCGGCATGCCGATGTGAAGCTGTTGGCGACCGACATCGCGCCGCATGTGGTTGCGGCGACGGCGGCCGGACATTATGCGGCCGAAGGCGCCGGGCAGATCGCCGAACCATGGCGTTCGACATGGGTTGAGCCCGATGGCGAGGGCATTCGTATCGCCGAGCCGGTGCGCAATCTGGTGACGGCGCGGGTGCTCAACCTGTTCGGCGATTGGCCGATGCGACAGAAGTTCGACGCGATTTTTTGCCGCAACGTCATGATTTATTTCGATGATGAGGCGAAATCCGAGCTCACGGCGCGGTTTGCCGAACAGCTTTTGCCCGGCGGGTTCCTGTACATCGGCCATTCGGAGCGGCTGGTCGGGCCGGCCGCAACGATGCTGACAACCTGCGGGCAGACGATTTATGTCAGGTCGGGTGACGGCGCATGAACAAATGCGATCCGACGGCTGCGGCACCGGTGCGGGTGTTGATCGTCGACGATAGTGCGACGATGCGCGCCGCGTTGAACCGCATCCTGTCACGCGATCCGTGCATCGAGGTTGTCGGTACCGCCATCGAGCCGAACATGGCGCGGGCGATGATCAAGGACCTCAACCCCGATGTCGTGACTTTGGACGTTGAAATGCCCGGCATGGACGGGCTGACGTTTCTGGAACGGATCATGCGATTGCGCCCGATGCCGGTGGTGATGGTTTCATCGCTGACCGCGCACGGCGCCGAAACCACCATAGCGGCGCTGCGGCTCGGCGCGGTCGATTGCGTGGCGAAGCCGGGACTGGATGCCGATATCGCCAGCATCGGCGCCGAGCTTTGCAAGGTCGTGCGCAACGCTGCCCAGGCAAGGGTGCGACCCAGGCGGCCGCAGCCGGCGCCGGTCTATGCGCCGGCCGGCGACGCTCGCGATTGCATCATCGGTATCGGCGCGTCGACGGGCGGCGTGGAGGCATTGTTCGAATTACTGGCTTCGTTGCCGGTCGGGGGCCCGCCGGTTCTGGTGGTCCAGCATATGCCGGCGAGTTTCACGCCAGGCTTTGCCGCCCGGTTGAACGCCGAATGCGCGATCAACGTCGTCGAAGCGAAAAACGCCGCGCTGGTGTTGCCGGGCATGGTCTATATCGCGCCCGGCGGCGATACGCACATGCGGCTGGGCAATGTCGCGCCGGGCGCCGTCCCTCGCATCGCGCTTGCCGCCGGCGAAAAGGTCGCCGGCCATCGCCCCTCGGTCGACGTGCTGTTCCAATCCATGGTGTCGCTGGGGCCGGCGGGCATCGGCGTCATCCTGACCGGCATGGGTTCGGATGGCGCGGCCGGGCTGGCGGCCATGCGAACCGCCGGGGCGCATACCATCGGGCAGGACGCCGCCAGCTGCGTTGTCCATGGCATGCCAAGGGCGGCCATGGCGGCGGGCGCAATCGCCGCCGAAATGCCGCTTTCCGCCATTCCGCGCGCCATCGTCGAGGCGTGTCGGTCATGACATTCGGGGGTTTCTGATGCCGGCTGCAGCCGCGATTAAAGTGATGGTCGTCGATGACCAGGCCAGCATGCGGGCGATGATCCGGCGGGCCTTGCAGGACATCGGTTTCAAGGACGTGCGCGACCAGGCCGGGCCCGCCGAAGCGCTTTCGGCGATCCGCAGCGACCGCGTCCATCTGATCATTTCGGATTATAACATGCCGGGCATGGACGGGTTGCAATTCCTCGCCGAAGTGCGCGGTGATCCGGTGATCGGCAAGACCGTGTTCATCATGCTGACGGGTTCGGCCGACCGTGAGATCGTCCAGAAGGCGGCGGCGCTGGGCGTCAACAATTATGTCGTGAAACCCTTTGCGCCGGCGGCGCTGAAGGAAAAGATCGAGCGTGTCTTCGGCGCGCTGACCTGATCAGTTTATTCACCCGATGACCCCCTTGATGCGGCGTTTCAACATCGTCCAGGGCGAATATCGCGTTGCCGATCAGCCGGATGTGCTGATCGGCACGTTGCTGGGATCGTGCATTGCGGTGTGCCTGCACGATGCCGTGGCGCGCGTTGGCGGCATGAACCATTTCCTGTTGGGCGATGCACCGGCAGGCGAAAGCGCGGCCGAAGGCGATTTCCAGCGTTATGGCGTGCACGCCATGGAATTGCTGATCAACGCCATGATGCAGCGCGGCGCGGTGCGCGATCGGTTGCGCGCGCACCTGTATGGCGGCGCCAATATCATGGCCGGGCTTGGCCAGATCGGCAGCAGCAATGCCGATTTCGCCCGCCGATTCATCGCTGCAGAGGGCATTTCGCTTGGCCATACGGCGCTGGGCGGCAACGCGGCGCGCCGGGTCGAATTCCTGCCCTTTCTGGGCAAGGTTCGATCCTGGACGGTGGTCGATGCGCCGGTGTCGCGGCTGCAGCCGGTCGTCCGGCAGGCGCCCGCCGCCCCGGTTGGCGAGCTGGAGCTGTTCTGAAATTCCATCCTGAAAATCTGGCGGGGCGCCGCGCGGCGTCGCGTGGCGACCTATATTGAAACATGGGAACCATTGATCCGCCGGCGGTGCCGCTGTGCGCCGCCATCGCTGCCGAAATTCGTGCCGTCCGCATGATGATGGAGGCCATCGCCGACATATTGGTTGCCGACAGCACGCTGGTGGCGGCGCGTCTGGTCGAGCTGCAAGCGCTCGATCTGGCGATTCAGCAGGCGGATGAAAGCGCCGATTTGCTGGAGCGGCTGGCCGCCGGTGTCGAGGCCGGTGAGGCGGTGCGCCAGGTGCGGCTGGCGGCGGTGCAGACGCGGCTGATGGCGGCGGTGGTGCCGGCCGGGAACCAGCATGCCGCCTAACGTCAAAAACGAACGCCCGATTGTCATCCGCCGGGTGAAGAAAGCCGGCCATGTCGCCCATCATGGTGGTGCGTGGAAGGTTGCCTATGCCGATTTCGTGACGGCAATGATGGCGTTCTTCATGCTGTTGTGGCTCATCGCCAACCCGGACAAGGTGCGTTTGAAGGGGCTGGCGGAGTATTTTTCCGCGGCGCCGCCGATAATTTCGCCTTCAACGACGATGACGTCTGTGCCGGGCAGTTCGCCCGGCCTTGGCGGGCGCACACGCAGGGCGCAGGCTGATAGCAAGACAGCCTTGGGCGTGCCTTCGGCCGAAGCGGGCCAGGCCGGCGCGGCGCGCGGCGGCACGGCGGATGTGCCGGCGGTTTCGCAACGCATATTGGCGGCGGAATTGCAGCTGGTCATTGATTCATCAACCGATATTCCGAACGCCGAGCGGCAGGTGCGCATGTCGCCCAGCCGCGATGGCTTGCGCGTCGATCTGATGGACAGCGATCGCCGATCGATGTTCCGCAGCGGCACTGCCGATCTGAACCCGTTTGCGCGGGCGTTGCTGGCCAGGGTGGCGGCAAAACTGGCCAAGGCCGGGGTGCAGATCGCGCTGGAGGGCCATACCGATGATGCGGGCGGCGCCAGTGATGCGAACTGGCGGCTGTCGGCGGACCGGGCGCTGGCGGCGCGGGCGGCGATGGCCGCGGCGGGCATCACGCCGGACCGGTTCGAGGAGGTGGTGGCGCTGGCGGGTTCGCGCCCGGTATTCCCGGACCAACCCGGGCGGCCCGAGAACCGCCGCATCACCATCGTCGCGCTGACCGGGGTTTCATCGCTGCCGGTCGACGCCAGCTTTGATTATTGATCGGTGGCAGGCATGAAGAACGCTGTCATCGCCATTGTCATGGTCGCGGCCGGGCTGGTGACGGGCGGCGGTGGCGCCTTTCTTGCGAGCAATTTCTTGGCCGGCCAGGGGCACGGCGGCCCGTCGGCGCCGGTGGCCGCGGTGGCACCGGTTTTCGTGCGGACCGGCGCGATGCTGGCACCGCTGGTGTTCCCGGACGGCCGGTTGGCGGGCTATGTCAATTTCGATGTGCAACTGGAGGTCGCCGCCGACCGTGCCGATTATGTGTCGGACCGGCTGCCGCTGTTGCTGCACGCAGTGAACATGCGGACCTACAGGACGCCGATGACGAGCGGCCCGGATGGCCTGATCCCCGACCTGACCGCGTTCCGCGCCGTGCTGGCGGCAGCGGCGACGGAGGCGTTCGGGCCGGGCGTGGTGCTGCGCGCGGCGATTGTACAGGCGGCGCCGGCGTAGGGGGTAAGTGGATAGGTCGGCAACGACGGATTCCGGGTGGGAAGCAGACTTTCGAACTGCGACCAGGCTGTGACTGCCCTGCGCCCTAAACTTGGCCATTGAAGCTCTGCCCCCGGGAGCCTGAAAGCCGACATCAAACGAGCCCCCAGACGTGGTGACCCGGCTGGGCGGCGTGTTGTTTCGAAGACGCCTACCGTGATGGGCGGAGAGACGGTATACCGGGCCTGACGCCAAGGGGGATACGCATCATGCTTAGAACGATTGGTCTTTGTGCCGTGCTGGTCGCCTCTGCAAGCGCGGCGCAGGAGGTCCCGCAAATCCGCTTCGACGCCGTCGATTTCCTGACACTTCCGGCCGACCTTCACCTTGGCGAAGTGGCTGGCGTCGCGGTCGGGAAGGCGGGGCAGGTCTATGTCTTCCAGCGTGGCAACACCCAAGGCCCGGCCTATGCGGCGGCGGCCGCCCAGCTGCTCCAATTCGATTCCAGGGGCAGCTACGTCCGCGAGATCGGGCATAATCTCTATGCCTGGTCCTACGCCCATGCGACGCGCGTCGATCCCGCCGGCAACATCTGGGCGGCCGACAAGGGATCGAACATGGTTGTGAAGTTCGATCAGACCGGACGCGTCGCCATGGTCTTCGGCCGCAAGCCCGAAGCAAGCGACGAAAACGCCCGCCCTCTCGAACATCCGAAGCCGCCGCTTCCGGCCGTCGACGGGCAGTTCCGTGAAGTGACCGACATGGCGTGGGACAGCCAGGGCAACACCTACATCAGCGACGGTTACATCAATTCGCGCGTCGCCAAGGTTGCACCGGACGGCCACTGGCTCGGCTCATGGGGCAGTTTTGGGAGCGCACCTGGAGAGTTCAATACGCTTCATTCGATCCAGGTCGATGCCCGGGACCAAGTCTATGTTGCTGACCGCGGCAACCGGCGCATTCAGGTGTTCGATACCGCCGGCACCCTGCTGCGGATCATCCAGATCAACGTTCCAGCGCCGGCTGACGCGCCGGTGGCGATCGGCAACCGCCCGGTCGTGCCACCAACCGGCCCCGACGCCGCGCCTAACAAGACGATGATGCCCGGTGCGCCTTGGGCGCTGTGCATCACCCCGCGTGGGCGCGACGGCAACCAGTATCTCTACGTTGCCGATGCGTGGCCCGGACGGATCTACAAGCTTTCACTCGATGGAAAGGTGCTCGGCTGGCTCGGTGGGTCCGGCAAACAGCTCAAGCAATTCGGCTGGATCCACGAGATCGCCTGTCCTTCCGAGAACGAGCTGTACGTCGCCGAACTGCTCAACTGGCGGCTTCAGAAGCTGACGCTTCACCCCTAGCCGCACCATGCCGGGAAGACTGAAGGGCGTCTGGTTTTCGCATGTCCATCGCCAAGGGCCGACGTTCTGCCAATGGCCCATTCGCCGCCATTGGAAGGCCGCGCGTTAAATGTCCTTAAATGGTTCAGAAGCGGCGGTTGCATTTTCCTACACGCCCGAAATCAGCTATCGGAAGCGCAGATCGCTCTTTGACATTGAAAACGTCGACAATGGTGTCGGCATTCTGCCTCTGGAACACCGGCAGATTGCGTGAAAAACACCGGAAACGGTAAACTTGGTAAACTTATAAATGACCGACCAAGCGGCGGTTCCTGAATTTTCGCCTTTATAATCAAACGGCACCGGACGGTTTTCGGGCGAAATCGTTGCCGCAACCGGTTGCGAACGGAAACCGGCCTGTCGCCTTGCCTTCCCCATCGTCACAGGCGGAAGAAGCTCGCCGAGGCAGGTCGGCGCTCGCCCTGTCAGCGTCCGGCGGCGCGGTCCTGCATGTCGATGACGGCGAGGTAGTTGGCGAGGCGGTTGTGCTCCAGCGTCGCCAGCAGCGGGTGGTTGTGCAGGGGGGCGATGGCGGCGGCGAGGGGTTCGGCCCAGGGGGCGGTGGTGTCGAACAGCACGCCGAGGCCGAAGACGCCGGGGATCTGGGCGAAGGCGAGGTCGTGGCCGTTGTCGGCAGCGGCGTTCAGGAAATCTTCGACCGCGGTCAGCACGCCGTTGCCGGGGCCGCCATTGTGTAGTGCCCAGGCGAAGCTGCCATGGCCGCGAAAGCCGCGGTTGAGCGCCAGTGCATCGCGATCGAGCAAGGCGCCGGCGTTGAAATCATGCGGGTGGCGATGGTCGGCGGGGATGGTGGCGGGGGCATAGTAGCAATCCCGCCGCGCACAGGGCCAGCCGACATCGTGGAGGATCGCCAGCAGCGGCTTGCCATCGCGGCGGCTGATCGCGTCGATGGCCTGTAGTTCGTTGAAAACCGTGTAGTAATTATGGTCGCCGTCGATCACCCAGGCATCGACATCGCCGAGCGTGGGGATGGCCTGAAGGCTGGTCATGGCGAGGTGCCGCATGTGCGGCGATCGGGTCGCCCATTCGATGAACGCCGGCTTTGGCGCCGGATCGATGCTGGTCAGGCTGCCACCGTTCGCCGCCGCATGATCGGCGAGGTGTTTCGACATGCCGCCGAATTCCGCGCCGATTTCGACGATGTTGCGGGCCCCGGCGATGTGCAGGGCGCCCAGGATGATATCGGCGAATTCCGACATGGAATGAATGAGCTGGCCGGTCATGCGGGGGCGCTTTCGGTGTTGGCGGGGGTGGCGGCCTGTGGTGCGAGGGCCGGGTTGCGATCGACGAGCGGGCGGAAGACGATTTCAAGCACCATCGCGGCGTCGATGCCGGCTGGCGGTGGCACCATCATGAAGCCGGCTGCATCATGGGCGTGGAACAGGCCGGGCCCGGTTTCGTCCATGCCCTCCAGCGTCGGCGTCGCGGGGATCATGTCCCGGCCCGGCGCGACCATGCGGCCCATCACGGCTTCGGCGGGGCGAAAGGCGACCGAGGCGATTTGCAGCCATTCGAGAACGCGGCCGAACTGGACGCCGATGGTGAAGCGGCCGTTGCCGATGGGAATGGCGGCGTTGAACCAGCCATCATGGGTGGGCGTGGCGGCGACATTTTCCTGCACGACATCGCGGCCATCGGCGATGAGCAGCGGCAGGCCAAGCCGCCGGTCGCAGAAATCACCATGGTTGAAACCCAGGTTGAAGCGTTTCAGCGCGATCATCGCGAGGCTGGTCGGCAGGCCCTGGCCGTTCAATTCGGCGGGCAGGTACATGCGGTCGGTATTCTTCATGTAGAACAACCCGCGCTGCTTCATGCCGGCATCGGCGATTTGCGGGTCGAACAGCTTTACGGTGCCATCGGTGCCCAGATTCACATCATGTTCGAACTGCGCGATGACCGCGAGTTCGGGGGCGCGCGGAAAGAACATCAGCCGGGCAAGCGCGGCGGCGGCGGCGCGGCGGCGTGCTTCCACAGCATTGGGGTTGCGCGGGCGGACCACGACCGGCTGTTCGGATTCGGCCCGAGCAAAGGCGATGCAGCCGGCTTGCACCCGGTCGCGGATATCGCTTTGCCGGCCCTTGATGACGGCTTCGGCGCGGACCGGGGTGCCATCGGCGCGGTAATCGACCACCGAGCCTTGGGCGATCGTGCATAATTGTTCGATGACCGCGACATTGCCGGCGAGCGCCAGCAGCGTATCGATGTCGTAATGGTCTTCGTCGATGAAGCCGCGCTTGTTGTAGCCGGTCAGTTGCTGGGCGCGGTAGAGCAGGTATCGGCCAGCGATATCGACCTGCATCATCCGCCGCAAAACCGGCTCGATGAGGTTCTGCACCGAGCCGTTATAGCCCAGATCGACCAGCAGCAGCGTGTCGCCGGGCTTGATATCGAACAGCCCTTCGAGATGGGCGACGAGCCGTGATGCCATGTTGCGGGAGCGTGACAGGATGCGATCGATGCTCTGGCTGGAGCCGATTTTCTTCATGAAAGCCGCGGAGCGATCCTTTTGCGGCAGGGCCCGCATCATGCGATCGACTTCGGCAGGCGTGAACAGCAACTGGTTGAGCAGATATTTGAACCCGGTCCCGACATTCTGTTCAACGAATGCCATGATCGCGGACCGGTCGATGAACGATGCGGCGGTGGCGGTGTAGCGGCTGATTTCGGCGGCTTCGCTGGTGCCGGCGCGGCTTGGCCGGGCTTCGAAAACGGCGCGGGGCAGATAGCCGTCGCGCATCAGGAAAACGGTGTGGACAGCGCCGCGGGTGGCGACGCCAAGTGCATGGCGTTCAGCAGCGATCCATTCGGCAAAGCCGGCGAGCACCGGGCCGAGCGTTGAGAAACCGAGCGCGGTGGCGGGGTCCGACATTGCCGGTTCGGCCAGAGAGATGGCCGGTCGGTGCGGTTGCCAGGCGAGGTCATGGCGGCTGGCGCGGGTGTGGATCAGCGCCGACGTTGCCGCTTCGAGCCGCAACCGCTGTTCGGTCTGCGCCGAAAACTGCACCAGATGCAGGGCATTCATGCCGGCGGTGCGGCCGGCGTGCAGATCGGCAACCGGATTATCGCCGATATGAAGTACTTCGCGAGCGGGGACGTTCAGCGTGGCCAGCACCTTTTTCAAAAGGCCGTCGCCCTTTGAAACGCCGTATTCGGAGGAGCAGTGGATTTCGTCGATCAGCGCCCGCACATCGGCGCCAGCGGCATCGGCGATCAGGCGGCCGAGCTGGCCCTTGTCGAGATAGGTGTCGCTGACGATGATGACCTTGAGGCCGTGGTCGCGGGCGCGGCGCATCAGCGCAATGGTCGGGGCGAAGCCGTAGCAGAAATTGGCTTCGGCGGCGATTTCAGCGTCGGCATGGGCTTGCCACAGGGTTGCCGAACCATTGGGGAACAGCTGCCGGTAGATGTCGGGCAGCTTCACCTCGCCGCGCTGGTGACGGAACAGGGCTTCGATACGGGCGGCGCGTTCGGCCCAGATGCGTTGGCGCGGGTTGAGCCCGGGCAGGGTGGCAAATACATCGGCGGGGGCATGGCAATCGCGCCATAACAAGGTGTCGAAACAATCGAGGGACAGGATGCTGATGTCCGGGAAGCCATCGATGGCTTTGGGCAGATCGTGTGGGTGAATGGCATCCATGATCGGGCGGGCCCCTGGCTCGATCGGCGCCGCTTGGCTGCCGACGGGTTGCAATGGGCTTATTATAGGATGGTGGAGGCAGACTGCGTTGTTGGCGCAAACGCAAAAAGGCCGGAATGGTTGCCCATTCCGGCCTTTTCTTCGTCGCCGCCGGAGAGGGGTCAACCGGCGGCGGCGAATTGTTGCCCGGCTTTAACGGAAAAGCTGGGTAATCGTCTGCGGCGCCTGGTTGGCAATCGACAGCGCCTGGACACCCAGCTGCTGTTTGACCTGCAGCGCCTGGAGGCGGGCCGATTCCTTGGCCAGATCGGCGTCGACAAGATTGCCGATGCCGGCTTCGACAACGTCGCTCAGCTTGCTCGTGAAGATCGACTGTGCGTCGATCTTGCGCGATGCGGCACCAAGGTCGCTCAGCTTGGTGTTGAGCAGCGCCTGGGCATCGGTGATCTTGCCGACAGCCGACTGGGCATTTGCGGTCGAGCTGATGTCGATCGAGGCCGAGAAGTTGGCGAACACCGCGCCGCTGTTCGACGAACCCAGATCGAGATCGACGTTGGCGATGGTCAGCGTGTCGGGCGTGTAGGTCGTCGTGCCGCTGGTGGTGACAGCACCGCCGAGTGACTGCAGCGCCGAAACTGCCCCTGCGGCACCCGAATTGCCCTTCAGCAGGTTGGTACCGTTGAAGGTCGAGGCATCGACGATGGTGGTGATCTGGTCACGCAGCGCCACGAAATCCTTGTTCAGGGCGGCGAGCGAGGCGGAATCGATGCCCGCGTCCGATGCCTGGGTTGCCTTGGATTTCAACTGGCCGAGAATGTCCGAAATCTGTTCGGCACCGGCAACGGCGACGTCGGTCACGCTCTTGGCACGGCTCAACGACTGGCTGACGGCGCCAAGGCCGCTGACGTCGCTGCGCAGGTTCTGCGCGATGGTATAGGAAGCCGAGTCATCCTTGGTGGAGGACACATTGAGGCCGGTGTTGATGCGGTTCTGTGTCGTCTGCAGGCCGCGGCTGGTGGCGTTCAGGCTCTGCAGTGCTGCTGCGGCGCCGATGTTGGTATTGACGGAAAAGCTCATTGGTCTGGTCCTTCTGGATGAAAAGGGCCGCCTTCTGCAGCCGTGCCGTGACGCTGGCGAGCGAGGCACCGGGCGACATGCGCGGTACGTGATTGCCTTTTGGGAAGGAATGGCGAGCGAACCAAATCAGTCGGCGGTTTTTTGATGGTTAGGATCGGTTAGGGATTTGCGGGGCTCAGCCGGTAGCGAAGCTGCGCACCAGCGAACCGGCGACGAGGGCCCAGCCATCGACGAGCACAAAGAAGATGATCTTCATCGGCAGCGCGATGGTCGGCGGCGGCAGCATCATCATGCCCATCGCCATCAAGACGGCGGAAACCGTGATGTCGATGATCATGAACGGCAGCAGCAGCAGGAAGCCGATTTCAAAGGCGCGGCGCAGTTCGGATATCATGAAGGCCGGCATCAGCATCGAAAGCGGCGTCTGCGCGCGGCTGGCAGGCGGCGGCGTAGGCGACAGTTCGGCAAACAGCTGGAGATCCGCATTGCGGACATGGGCCAGCATGAACTGGCGGAACGGTTCGCTGGTTTGTGCCATCGCCTGTTTTTCGGTGATGCGGCCTTCGCTATAGGGCGCAAAACCGTTGGTCCAGGCGGCTTCAAACGTGGGTGCCATGACGAAGAAGGACAGGAACAGCGCCAGGCTGATCAACACCGGATTGGGTGGCACCCCCTGGGCGCCGAGGCCGGAGCGTAGCAACGACAGGGCGACGACAATTCGGGTGAAGCTGGTTACCGTCATCAAGATGCCGGGCGCGAGACTGAGGATGGTGAGCGTCGCGACAAGCTGAATGGCCCTGGCCGAAATGGAGCCGCTGCCCATGTCGAGGGTGGCGGTCTGGGCATGGGCCACGCTGGGCAGCAGGGCGAACGCGAGTGCGATCAGGCCGAGGGCAATGGCGGTGACGCGGTGGCGCCGTGGCGGGTGGCGGGTCATGCGGCAGCGCTGCGGCTGGCGGTTGCGCGGGCCTTTTCGACAAGGGCAGCAAAGCCTGTCGGGAGGTGGCGCAGCTTTGCCGGAAGCTCGAAGCCCTGCAGGCTGGGGCGCGGCAATGGCACGTGGGTGTTTGCTGGCGGTGCTGCTTCGGCGACGGGGATGCCGGTTTCGACCAGTAGCGCGCCATGGGGGGACAGCAGGACGAGATGTTCCTGCCCGTCGCGGCGGACGAGGGTGAGGCTGGCGCGGCCGTCGATGGCCAGCCGTTCGACAATGGCCAGCCGACGCTGGCGCTGCGGCAGGCCCTGCAATGTCAGCCCGTATCGACGCACCAGCCACAGCGCGCCGACCAGCAGGCCAAGCACGGTCAGCAGCGCGCCGAGTTCGCGGAGCAGATCGAGCCAGCCCATCAGCCGCGCACTTTTTTGACGACTTCGGTGATCTCGATCGACATCAGATCATAGCTGACGCTGATACGGCCGCGCGCCACGAGCTGGTTGTTGACATAGACAAGCGTCGGATCATCCTCCCCGCAATCCAGTGGGATAACGGCACCGCGGCCCATTTTCAGGACCTGGCGGATCGGCACCAGGGCGGACCCCAGCACGACCGTCATGTCGACGGCGATGGTTTCGAGGACGGACATTGGCGGTGGTGCTCCTGAACGGAGGCAGCGGCCTCCCTCGTCCGAATTATAGGGAAATTTATGCCGCCCCGGCCCGACCCGGCAAATATTGCCTATAAGTTGGGCAAGGGCGGCGATGGCCGCCGAAAGGAATGGCGATGGACCTGAAATCGGCAGTCGAGGTATCGGCATCGGGGCTTAGGGCGCAGGCGCTGCGCATGCGGTTGATCGCTGAAAACCTGGCCAATGCCGATAGCGTGGCGCGGACGCCGGGGGGCGACCCCTATCGCCGACGGGTCGCCAGCTTTGCCGCCGAAGTCGATCGCGGCAATGGCGCCGCGGGGGTGAAGGTGGACGATATCGAAAGCGACCAGACGCCGTTTGAAAAGGCCTATCGCCCCGGCAGCCCGGCCGCCGATGCGCGGGGCTATGTCAAGCTGCCCAACGTCAACGGGCTGGTGGAAACCGCCGACATGAAAGCGGCGCAGCGATCATATGAAGCCAATCTGGGTGCGATCGAGGCGGCGCGCGCGCTGACCATGCGCACCATTGATCTTTTGAAATAGGGAATTTGCGAGCATGTCGATTGGAGCATTTGACGCCGCCGCCGCCTATGGGCGCGGGCTTGATTTGCGCGGTTCTGCACCCGCACCTTCGGATGATGCCGCTGCGTCCGGCCTTGCGTCGGCGACTGGCATTGGTGGTGGCAGCAGCGGCTTTGGCGGCATCATCGAGCAGATGGTTACTGATACCGCCGGCAGCCTACGCGCCGCCGAATCCGCCAGCGCCAAACAAGTCGCGGGCAAGGGCGATCTCGTCGATGTAGCCACGGCCATCGGTGCGGCCGAGGCCGCGCTGGATACGGTGGTCGCGGTGCGTGATCGGGTTGTTTCGGCCTATTCCGAGATCATGCGGATGCAGATCTGAGCCAATGGACGCCGAAAGTGCGATGGAACTGGCGCGGGCCGGTCTGTTGCTGGTGCTGACCATTGCCGGCCCCATGCTGATCGCTGCGTTGATCGTCGGCGTGGTTGTGGGGCTGTTCCAGGCGCTGACCCAGATCCAGGAGATGACGCTGACCTTTGTGCCGAAATTGATGGCGATCGGGCTGGCGTTGCTGGTGTCACTGCCGATGATCGGCCAGGCGCTGGCCAGTTTCATGCAGCGGATTTCGTCGCTGATCGTCCACGGCTGACCTTGGATGGCGGCGTTTCCGGCCGAAGCCAGCGCGTTTCTGCTGCTGTTCGCCAGGATCGGCGCGATATTATGGCTGTTGCCGGTGTTCGGCGAGGACGCGGTGCCGGGGCGGCTACGGCTGTTGCTGGCGCTGGGCATGACCGCCGGATTATGGGCGTTGCTGGGCGACAAGGTGATGGCGGCCGGCGGGCGGCCGGAGGCGCTGGCCGGCGTGTTCCTCGCCGAGCTGATGGTCGGTGGTGCCATCGGCATGATCATCCGCATGATGTTCCAGGCCGCCGCGATGGCCGGATCGATTGTCAGCCTGCAGATCGGATTGTCGTCGCTGTTGATCAATGATCCGGCGCAGGGCGGGCAGGCGCCTTTGTTATCCAAATTTGTCAGTGTGATTGCAACATTGGTCTGCCTTGCCGCCGGGCTGCACCATATCTGGATCGCGGCGATAGTGCGGTCCTATGCGCTTTTCCCGGTCGGGCATCTGCCGCCGGCTGCGGATTTTGCGGCGCTGGCAGTGGCAACGGTGGGCAAGGCTATGGCGTTGGCGATCAGCATGTCGGCGCCGATGCTGGTCTATGGGCTGGTGCTCAATATTGCGCTGGGCATGGCGGTGCGGCTGGCCCCGGCGATCCAGATATTCTTCATCGCGCAGCCGCTGACGATCCTTCTCGGCCTGTCGTTGTTCGCGGTGATCCTGGGGCCGAGCCTGATCGTGTTTGCCGATGCGATGGCAGCGTTTGTCCAGACCGGTTTTGCGTGACGCATGGCCGACAAGGACCAGAAGACCCACGCGCCAACGGAAAAGAAGCTTGCCGATGCGCGGGCGAAGGGCGATGTGGCGAACGCGCAGGAGATGCGCCACGCCATCATGTTTACCGGCGCGATCATCGTTGCGGCGAGCCTTGGCGGTGACGCCATCGTGCGGATGACGCCATTGTTGATGCGGCTGTGGGGGCGGGCGGACGATTATCCGTTGGTGCCGGAAGGCGCCGAAAACTTTATCACCGGCGTGATGCTGGCAATCGGTTCGGCGTTGCTGCCGGTGATGGCGCTGTTGCTTGTGCTGTCGTTGCTGACGGCGTTTTCGCAGGGACGGCCGAGTTTTTCCTGGAGCCGTGTCGGGCTGAAGTGGTCGAAGCTGTCGCCGGTTGGCGGGCTGGCGCGGATTTTCGGGTTTAAAGCCGCCGTGGAGTTCGCCAAGACGCTGACCAAGCTGGGGGCGGTAATCGTCATCGCCGGGGTTGTGGTGTGGCCAAAGGCCGTCGGGCTGACCCAGTTGATCGGCAGCGAGCCGGGGGATATCGGCCAGGCCAGCGCGGCCATCGTCGTGCAGATGATGAAGGCGATCGTGCTGCTGGTGGTGACGATCGCGGCGTTCGATTTCCTGTGGCAGCGCTACAGCTATCTCAAGCGGATGATGATGTCGCTGCAGGAGATCAAGGACGAGCACAAGCAGAGCGAGGGCGACCCGGCCATAAAGGCGCGGATCAGGGCCATCGGCATCGCCCGCGCCCGCAAGCGGATGATGGCGGCGGTGCCGGGGGCAAGCGTCATCATCACCAACCCGACGCACTATGCCATTGCGCTGCGTTACGATCATGGTGCGATGGCGGCGCCGGTGGTGGTGGCCAAGGGTATGGATCTGGTGGCGCTGCGTATCCGCGACGTGGCAAAGGCGGCCGGGGTGCCGATTGTCGAAAGCCCGGTCCTGGCGCGTGCGATCTATGCCAGCGTGGAGATCGATCGGGCGATCCCGGTGGAGCATTATGCGGCGGTGGCGGAGATCATCGGCTATGTGATGCGGCTGGCGAAGCGGCGGTAGATTTAATCGCCGCGTTCGTGCTTTGCGAGTTCCACGAGGACACGCAGTTCGACCTCGCGCAGAATTTCTGCGGCAATCGGGTCATCTGATTGCCGCTGATGGGCGACCCAGGCGGTGAGTACCGAGCGTTGCGCGGCGTCACCCCGATGCAGTTTTTCCAGCGCGCTGAGGCCGGCATCGGCCTTGGCCGTCGTGCGGCGACGGCGTTCCTGCGGATCGGCAGCGGCGATGGCGACAAGCAGGCCGACCGAAGGGGACAAGGATGCAGCCGTTGCTGGCGGCGCCTGCGCTGCGGCGGGCTCATGCGGGCCCGGCCCACCGATGCGCGGTAGCGACGATAGCGCCGACAGCGCCAGCCGCTGCACGGCGGCAAGGCGCGGATCGAGGGGGCCGATGATGCGCGTCACTATTCTCCGGGCCAGGCAGTGAGCCGGCGTACCCCTGTCCTATAAGAAGAATATGGTTATCGCGGCGTCATCCTTTCGAAAAAAGCTGTTTTGGTGCGCGGTGGCGCCCGTTGTCGCGCTGGCCCTGTTGCCGGTGCCGGTGCTGGCGTCCGCTCGGATCAAGGACATTGTCGATGTCGAGAATGTCCGCCCGAACCAACTGGTTGGCTATGGGCTGGTCGTTGGCCTGGCTGGGACCGGTGACCGCATTCGAAACGCGCCCTTCACCGAGGAATCGATGCAGGCGATGCTGGAGCGGCTGGGCGTCAATGTGCGCGGCACCCAGATGCGCACACAGAATGTCGCGGCGGTATCGATCACCGCGAAGATGCCGCCCTACGCACGGGCCGGATCGCAGGTGGATGTGACGGTTTCGGCGCTGGGCGATGCGACGTCCTTGCAGGGTGGCACCTTGCTGGTTTCATCTCTGCGGGCGCTGGATGGCGAGATTTACGCGGTGGCGCAGGGGTCGCTGGCAGTGTCTGGATTCAAGGCGCAGGGCGCCGGGGCGAGCGTAAGCCGCGGTGTCGCAACTTCGGCGCGCATTGCCGGCGGTGCGATCATCGAGCGCGAGGTGCCGTTCGTGTTCAATTCCGCCGACAAGGTGAAGCTGGCGTTGAAGAACCCGGATTTCACCACGGCGCAGCATGTGGCCAAGGCGATCAACGCGCGTTTTGCCGGTGTGGCCGAGGTGCTGGACCCGGCGACGGTGGAGATTGGCTCGCGCGGCGGTTTTTCAGGGCCGTTGACCGGGCTGGTCGCGGCGGTCGAGAATTTGGAGGTCGATGTCGACCAGCCCGCGCGGATCGTCATCAACGAAGCCAATGGCACGGTGGTGATGAGCAGCGACGTGCGGGTCAGCCCGGTCGCCATCGCACAGGGCGGCCTCACCATCAGCGTGACGGAGACCCCCGAAGCATCACAGCCGGCGCCATTTTCGAACGGCACGACACAGGTGTTGCCGCGCACCCGCATTGCTGTTGACGATGGCGGCGGCAAGACATTGGGTGTTATCGGCGGCGGCGCATCGCTGCGCAGCCTGGTGAGCGGGTTGAACGCCATCGGGGTCAGCCCGCGCGACCTAATCACCATCTTGCAGGCGATCCGCAGCGCCGGGGCGTTGCAGGCCGAGATCGAAGTGCAATGACCTGGGTTGCGCCTGTGGCTGCGCCCGGGACCGCTTCCGCGCCGCCGCCGGCGCAATTGGCGACCGCGAAAAAGACGGCGCAGGCGTTCGAGGCCGTGCTGATCGGGCAGGTCACCAAGATCATGCTGGAAGCATCGGCCAGCGACGGGGAATTTACCGGCGGGCATGGCGAGGCGATGTTTCGCGGCGTGCTGGCCGAGCAGCTGGGCACCGAGATTGCCCGTGCCGGCGGCATTGGGCTGGCGCCCGCCGTGATGCACCAGATCCTGCAGTTGCAGGGGGTGGCCGATATGCCGCCGAAACCACCAACCAAAGCGGGAGACCCGGAATGATCGCCGATCTTGTCGATATCGTTGAATCGCTGGCGCTGATCATGGAGGAGGAGACGGCGCGGCTGAAAGGCCCGGAACGCGGGCGCGGGCAGCAGGCGATTGTGGATGCCAAGCTGCGGCTGGTCGCCGCGCTGGAAATTCGCGTGGCGCAATTGGCGCGGCGCGGCGGGGACTGGCAGGAGATGCTGTCCGATGCCGATCGTGGCGTTTTGCTGGCGGCGCTGGCCCGGCTGCAGGAAGCCGCCGAGCCCAATGCGCGCAGCCTGTCCCGCCAGATCGACCTGTCGCGTGAGATGATGGGTGTGGTCGCCGCCGAAGCGCAGCGCTTATCAGGCAGTCGCAGCGCGACTTATGGCGAAATGGGCGGCTTGTCCCAGGTGGAGCAGACGACGCCGATATCGGTGAATACCAACGTCTGAGGCTAGCTGCGATCACGTCCAAGTAGAGTCGGCACCGGCCTGGTGCAACCCACCCTAGAAACCGCCGCGCGCTGCGGCGGTTTTGAGGAAGCCCATCTGTTTCTTGTAGATGTTGGTGACGGCGGCGAAATCGGCCTGGATGCCGGACATCTTCAGCAGCTGTTCCTCCAGCACGACATTGTTGCCGTCGGGTTTGGTTTCGCTGGTGTCCGTGTCGGCGATGACATCGCCGCCGGCTGGTTGCCGGGCCCCCAGCGCCGCCATGCCGCTGGTGATGGTGATGCGTGGGCGGGTTATGCGGGGGGTGCTGGTGTCGCCCTGGGCGGCGAGCAGCGCCGAAAAGTCAGGCGCGGCGGTTTCACTGGCCTTGAAGCCCGCGGTTTCGCTGTTGGCGATGTTGCGGGCGATGACCTGTTGGCGTTGCGCCAGCGCGTGCATCGATCGGGCGATGCTGCCGAGCAGGTTGGGATCATTGTCGGCCATGGTCAGAACCCGTTGGTTGTGGTGGCGAGTGGCGAGAAGCTTTGTGCCGTGGCGGTGAGCCGGGCGAGTGCCTCCTGATAGCCCGCCAATTGCGCCGATTGGGCGGTATTGAGCGCTGTCGTGTTGCCGGCATAGCCATCGACGAGGCGCGCCTTGCCGGCGTCCCAATAAAGCGAGCGATACGCGCCCTGGGTGGTTGTGATCGCCGCCTTGATGCGAGTTGCCGCGACCTTGGCGCCTGCGGTGGTGGTGAGGTTTAGGGCCTCGGTCAGATCGAGGCTGAAGGTGCCGCCGGGCTGGACTTTGGGGGCCTTGGGCGCGGCGATTATGGGAGCGAACAGCCGCGCCGGCGCGAGGCCGAGTTTGGCGAGCGCGTCGCGGCTGCCGGGGCCGGCGATCAATTCGATGGGGACGCCGCTGCTGGCGGTGAATTGCAGTTTGCGGACGCCCTTGGCCAGCGGCGCGGTGACGGCGGTCTTGGAGCCGATCGCCGACCCGATTCGCGCCGCGAGGCTTTGCAGCGTATCGTCCGCCGTGATGGTGATTTTCTTGAGCGCACCGGAGCCGAGGCGGATCTGGAATTCATCGCCGGCGCGCAGGCTGGTCTGGGCAATGAGATTGTCCGGGGCGCCGCTGCTCAGCACGCCGCGCCTGAGACCGAGGCCGGCAAAGATGTTGGTGCCGCCGGTGTCGGCGGCGACCAGCACCGGCGCAGCGGCGGCCCCGGCCCGGCCAAACTGGCTGGTAGCGGCGATGGTGCCGGTCGCGGCGTCGATACGGGTGACAAAGCCATCGCTGCTGCCGGTGCGGCTGTCGCCCAGCACGCCAGTGGTACGGCCGCCCGCGTAGAGATTGCCGCCGATGAAGGCGAGGCTGTCGACTTGATCATCGGCGGTGGTGGCGATGCTGGTGACGGCGCTGCCCGAAAGCCCTGCGTCGATGCGGGCGACAAAGCCGTCGCGGTTGCCGGCGCTTGTGCTGGCACCACCGACCGCGATAAGGCCGTCTGCAGCAACGGCGATGGTGCGGGCATCGACAGTGCCAAGGCTGAGGCTGGCGAGATCGGTGCCGAGCGCGCCGGCCGCGATACTGCGCAGGCTGGCGGTGCCGTTCTGGCTCAGCACGGCGAGCAGATTGCCGTCGCTGCCGATGGCCAGCGCCTTGATGCTGTCGCTGACGCCGCTGTCGATGCTGCGGCGTTCCTCGATCTTGCCGCTGGCATCGAGCCGGGTAATGAAGGCATCGCCGCCACCGGTTGCGGCGCGGCCGCCGACAAAGATATGCCCATCGGCGGCGACCGCAACGGCGCTGGCGCTATCGGCACCGGCACCGCGAATGACGCTGGTGAAGCGTTCTTCGCCATTGCTGTCATAGCGGGCGACGAGCAGATCACCGTCGCTGCTGCTGCCATCGAAACTGCCGCCGACCGTGCCGGCGATGACGATGCTGCCATCGGGTGCCAGGCTGAGCGCGGCGCCTGTGGCCGTGCCGGCGCTGCCTAATGTGCGTTGCCAGATGGTGTTGCCGGCGTCGTCGAGCTTGGTGAGGAACAGGTCGTCGCGTCCGCTGCCAAGGTTGGTGCCGAGATCGCCCGCCGTGGTGCCGAGTACATAGCTGTTGCCCGCGCCATCGCTGATGGTGGCGACAGCGGTGGTTTCGGCACGGACAATCGTGGGCGCAAGGGTCACGCCGGCGATCGTGGATTTGGGCGCGATGAGGGCCGCCGTTGCGCTGGCGGCGGTGTCACGCGCCGACAGGCTGGACAGGGTGACGCGGTCGAGGGTGCTGCCGGGAGCATCGAAGCGGTAGAATTGCGCCGCGACAGGGGTGTCGGCGTTGCCAAAGCCGCCGGCGACGAATAGCGCGTCACCAGCGCCGACCTGATCGAGGCTGACACGTTCGGTGTCGTTGGCGGCGCTGAGTTCGAAACCCCATTTGCCGGTGGATTTGGTGACCGCAAAGCGCGCCGTATATTTCGGAATGGGGTCGCCATTGCTGTCCAGCACGATGTTCCCGCCGGCGTCGCGCTGGGGCACTGTGGCGATTGCGGTGTTGATGGCATCGGTGACGCTGTCGAGCGTCGGTGGTTGCGGACCGCTGGCGAGACTGACGGTGATGCTGTCGCTGCCGGTGGATTTGGACAGGCCGATGCGGAACACCTCGTTGCCGGCAAGGCCGGGCAGCAAATCGGTGCGGGCGGCGAGCAGGCCGGCGCCGGTGAAATTGCCGGTTGTGGCGGCTTGTGCCGACAGGCTTTCGGCGCGGCGCGTCGAGCTTGCAAAGGCGATGGCGACCTTGTCGGTGGGCGCCTTGGCGAGATAGGCCTCGAGCTCGTTGAGGCCCTTGGCGAAATAGCCGTTCAGTTGCAGGCGCTCGGCGGTCGAGATGGTTGGCGCCGCGGCTGCTTCGGCGAGCAGGCGCAGGCGATCGAGCGCCTTGAAGGTGGTGAAGCTCGTCTGGATATCGCGCTGCGCTGGGTTGGTGGCGGTAACATCCTGTTCGATGATGGAATTCAGCCGCTTGATGGCTGCGATCTGCTGCGACACCGGGGTTGTGACGGGTTTTGACGGCTTCCACGGCGGGGTGGAAGCGGGTGCGTTGAACTGGGCCTTTGCGACGCGGACCTGGCGACTTTCAAAACTTGCCGCCTGGCTTGAGAAGCCGGTGAAGGCGTTGCCATAGCTTAGCAGGCTGAGTGCGGTGAGGCTGTTGGCGATATTCGTCATTTCGTCTGCCTCCGATGGCCACGCCGCTGCGCCGACCTTTCTATAATAGGCAGGAACGGCCGCAGCGGGCCGGGTTTGCGCCGGAATCGGCAGGAGCGGGCATGAATGCGATGACGCCGGTGGCAAAGCCGCCCGAAATGAAGAAATTTGGGGGGCCAGAACGGGCTGCGGCCTTGATGCTGGCGCTGGGCAAGACCCATGGTGCGCCGATCTGGCAGCAATTGTCAGTGGAGGAGATAAAGGAACTTTCCTCCAGTATCGCCCAACTCGGCAGGGTGCCGGCGTCGGTCGTCGAGCATCTGCTGGTGGAATTTTCGGGCGAAGTGGCGTCGATGTCGTCGCTGCACGGGTCGTATGAAACCACCGAGCGGTTGCTGGACGGTGTGTTGCCGGACGACAGGCTGAAGGAAATCATGGAGGATATCCGCGGCCCCTCCGGCCGGACGATGTGGGACAAGCTTTCCAACGTCAACGAAGCCGTGCTCGCGGCCTATTTGAAGAATGAATATCCGCAGACCGTTGCGGTAATCCTGTCCAAGCTGAAATCGGACCATGCGGCGCGGGTGCTGGCGGAATTGCCGCGCGAATTGTCCGTGGATGTCATCATGCGGATGCTGCGCATGGATACGGTGCAAAAGACCGTGCTGGCGGAGGTGGAGAATACGCTGAAAACCGAATTCATGAGCAATTTGTCGCGATCACAGCGCCGTGATCCGCATGAAACGATGGCGGAATTGTTCAACGCGCTCGACCGATCGACGGAAGAGGCCTTGCTGGAAGCGCTGGATGTGCAGGTGCCCGATTCGGCCGAGCGTATCAGGGCGCTGATGTTTACCTTCGAGGACCTGGGCAACCTGTTGCCGGCCGCGATTGCCGTGATCGTCCGCAATGCCGACAAGCGGCAGATGGCGCTCGCGCTGAAGGGAGCGACCGATGAACTGCGCCGGGTGTTCTTTGGCGGCATGACGGAGCGATCGGCCAAGTTGCTGCGTGAGGACATTGCCGGGCTGGGGCCGGTGCGCGCGAAGGATTGCGAAGAAGCGCAGACGGCGCTGGTGCGGCTGGCAAAGGTGCTGGCCGACCGGGGCGAGATCTTGCTGGTCGACCCGTCGAGCGATGACGGCATGATCATCTGACGCACAACCCAGGAGACGCGCCTTGCAGCACGATCACCACACCAGCCCGTATACGTTTGACCGGATATTCGAGCCGAACGGGCGGGGCGGGGCCAGCCGGCGAGTCTTGGACCTGCACATCCTCTCGCTGCAATCGGAATTGGCGCAGATGCAGGCCGACCGCGACGAGGCGCTGGCATTGGCGCGGGGCGATGGCTTTGCCGCCGGGATGGCGCAGGCGCGGGCCGAAACTGCCGAGGGCGTGCGCGTGGCAGCCGTCGCGCTTGTGGCGGGGCTCGACCGGTTGGCCGAGCTTTTCGCCGATACCGAGGCACGGATGGCGGCGACAGCGGCGGACGCCGTGCTGGTGGCGGCGGAATTGATCGCAGCGGCGGCGATAGCCCAGGCGCCGGCTGTGCCGGTGGATGCGGCCATCGGCCGGGTGCTGGCACAGATCGGCTATCGCGAGGGCTTGCAGGTGCATGTCCACCCGCAACTGCTGGCGCCGTTGGGCGCGCTCATCGAAGCGCGGCAGCTGGACGGGCAACGGCAACTATCGCTGACGCTGCACGGCGATGCGACGCTGTTGCCCGGCGATGCCCATATCATGTGGGACAAGGGCGGCTTGTCGCTCGAGCGCGCGGCGCGGGTCGCGGCGGTGGCTGCTGCGCTGGGGATAACCGGCAGTTTGTTGGCCTGAACCTGCCATCGCTGGTCGCCCGGCAGCTTTTTCCGGCCCGGCAGAAACTGCCGCCCCTGCAACCCCCTATAAAGCAAAAAGGCGCTGATTGAGCGCGAATTGAGTGGGGCCGACATTGGAAGCGATGCGGGCATTTGTAACCCAGCTTGGCACGCGCCGGCTGATGTTGATGGCAGCTGTGGCGATGGCGCTGCTGCTGGCACTTGCCGCTGTTGCGATGCGCGGCAGCAACCCCGGCATGGGGTTCCTCTACACTGATCTCGATCCGACGGCGGCCGAGGCCATCACCGAAAAGCTGAAGACCCAGGATGTTCCGTTCCAGCTATCGGCCGACGGCAGTTCGGTGCTGGTGCCGCAGGATCGGATTGCCGGGCTGCGCATGGCCATGGCCGGCGACAAGCTGGGCGGGCGCATCGGTTATGACGTGCTGGATGCGGAGGAGCCATTTGGCGTTTCGGCATCGCGCGCCAAGGTGAATGAGACGCGGGCCATCGAAGGCGAGTTGGCCCGGTCCATCGAAACGATGGATGCGGTCATCCGCGCCCGGGTGCAGATCGTCATGCCAGAACGCGCCATGTTCGCCACCGAAACCCGCAAGGCGACCGCAGCGGTGACCATCAAGAGCAAGGGCCGGTTGCCTAGCGAATCCGTGCAGGCCATCCGGTATCTGGTGGCGGCGGCGGTGCCGGCGCTTTCGGCCGAAGCGGTGACCATCATCGATCAGAATGGCACATTGCTGGCGCGCGCCGGGGAAGATGGCAGCGGCGATGCAGCGTCGGCCGATGAACGGCAGGTGGCGGTGGAAAGCCGGCTGCGCAGCCAGATCGAGGCGATGCTGGAGCCGATCGTTGGCGTCGGCAAGGTCCGTGCCGAAGTGGCGGCGGTGATCGGCCGGGACCAGGTGCGGGAGGATGCCAATGTGTTCGACCCGGACAAGCAGGTGATCGCGCGGCAGGTGACGGTTGAATCTGCCGACCAGAATAACGAGGCGCTCGCCGCCAGCCGTGGTGCCAGCGTTGCCGCGCAATTGCCGGAAGCCGCCGGGCAGGCGGCAGGGCCAGGCGCTGGCAATTCGCGCCAATCGGCCAAGAACGACAATAGCGAGGACACATCCTATGCCAACAGCGCGACGCGTACCGTAACAGTGCGCGGGCCCGGCCGGGTGACGCGGTTGACCGTTGCCGTGATGATCGACGGAGGGCCAAAGGGCGTGCCGGCACCGCAATTGCAGAAATTGCAGCGGCTGGTGGAAAACGCCGTGGGCTTTGACGGTGATCGCGGTGACAGCGTGGTTGTCGAACCGATGCGCTTTGCCGCCGCCGATGCATTGGCGGGGGAGGAGCCAGGGCTGTTTTCAATGGTTTCGACAGATCAGATCTTTGCGCTGCTGAAGCTGCTGGTGGTCGCCGGCGTGGGGCTGGCGGCGCTGCGCATGCTGCGTGGCAGGCCTGCCAGCCCCGACGATGACACCCCGCTGCTGGCGGAACGCAGCGCCGAACAATTGGCGTTGGCGGTGCGTGCTGCCGATGGCGATGAAGCGGCGGCGCAGCAATTGCAATTGCAGCGCGATGGCGGCGATGCGGCGTTACTCGATCAGGAAATCGCGCTGGCGCAGGTGGATGGCCGGATCAAGCTGTCGGCGCTGAAGCGGATTGGCGATGCCGTTGCGGCTAGCCCGGCGGAATCGGCATCGGTTGTCCGCCAATGGATGAATGCATGAGGGGGCAAAAATGACCGTGATACCCAATAACCGCGATCTGGTGAGCGACCCCGAGCGGCAGGTAAAGGGGCCGAGTTTTGAGCATTTCCCCAACGACGAGGCCGATATGGCGGCTGCCGCGATCGCGGAGCCAGGGCTGGAAGCGTTGTACGATGTGCCGGTGAAGGTGCAGGCGGTGCTGGGTCGGGCGCGGATGCCGATCGGCGAATTGCTGCAATTGCGCAACGGGATGGTCGTCGAACTGGACCGACGCGTCGGGGAACCGGTGGATATATTCGTTAATAACCGCCTGATCGCGCGCGGCGAGGTCGTTTTGATCGAAGGCGAACTGGGCGTGACCTTGACCGAAATCGTCAAGGCGGACGTTTGATGCCTGAATCCAGCGTCGTGCCTCGCGGCGATGCGATCCGGTTGTTGCTGGTCGGTGCCGCCGGCGATGCTCTTCGCCGTGCTGCGGCCATGGCGCGAGCGCAGGGTGCCGATGTGGCGATGGCCGGTGATGGCGATGCGGCGCTGGCTTTGCTGCGTACCGCCGGTGCCGATGTGGCGTTGGTGGATGTCGCCGCCGATGTTGCCGGGTTGATCGCGCGGCTGCGCGCCGAACAATTTGCGTTGCCGGTGTTTGCCTGTGGTATCGACGCGCCGGCGGTTTTGGCGGTGGCGGCAATCCGGGCGGGTGCGGTGGATTATCTGCCGCTGCCGCCCGATGCGGCTTTGATTGCCGCCGCGATGTTGTCGGTCGTCGTCCATAATCGGGCGCTGGTCGGTGATGATCCGGCATTTCGGCGGATCGTCGCGCTGGGGCTGTCGATTGCGGCAGCGCGGGCGCCCTTCCTGATCCAGGGCGAGCCCGGCACCGGCAAGGCGATGCTGGCGCGGACCATTCATAGGGCATCGGGCGCGGCCGGGCGGTTTATCGCCGTCGATTGCGCCGAAATCGATCCGGACATGATCGATTATGAACTGTTCGGTCATGAGCCGGGCGCCTTTGCCGGGGCGGTGGCGCGACGGCATGGCCGTATCGAACAGGCCGCCGAAGGCACATTGTACCTGCGCGAAGTCGGGCTTTTGCCGCTGGTCACGCAAGCGCGGCTGTTGCGGCTTATCGAGGCGCGGACACTGGTGCGCATGGGCGACCGGGCCGGCGACAATGTTGCGCGACCGTTGTTGCGGGCGCGGATTGTTGCCGGCACCAGCATGGACCTGGAGGCGCGGGTGGCGGCAGGACGGTTCCGCGCCGGGCTGCTGGCGCGGCTGGGGTTGGTGCGCCTGCCCTTGCCGGCGTTGCGTGACCGCGCTGGGGACGTGGGCGTGCTGGCGGCGCATCTTGTGGACCGGCTGGCCCGCGCCAACGGGCTCTCGCCGCGGCCATTGACCGTGGCTGCGCTCGATCTGCTGGCGGCGCAGCTTTGGCCGTCTAATGTGCGCGGGCTGGAGGATGTCCTCCACCGCGGCCTGTTGTTCGGCCATGAAGGGATGATTGGCCCAGAGGTTTTGGTACATGCCGATGGCAGCGCGCTTTCGGACGACACAATTGTGTCGGGCACGGCGCCAATCGGCGCATTGGTCGGATCGACGGTGGATGATGTCGAGCGCGACCTGATCCTGGCGACGTTGAAGCGGTGCCGGGGCAACCGGACGTCGGCGTCGACGATTTTGGGCATTTCGGTGCGGACCATGCGCAACAAGCTGAAAATCTTTGTCGAGGCCGGCATCGTCGTGGCACCGCCGGCCTGATCGCATGGCAATACAGCAACCCATGAAGACCGTTTCGCCGGTCGAGCGCCTCACCGCCGGGCTGACCCGTTTTGGCTTCAACCGCGACATGGCGCTGGCCGGCGCGGTGATCGCCATCATTGCCATGCTGATCCTGCCGTTGCCGGGGTGGCTGCTCGATCTGGGGCTGGCGTTTTCGATCACCCTGTCGGTGATGATCCTGATGACGGCGCTGTTTATTGAAAAACCGCTGCAACTGGCGGCGTTTCCGACGATCTTGCTGATCGCCACCATGCTGCGGCTGGGCCTGAACCTTGCCTCGACGCGGCTCATCCTGGGCCATGGCCATGAGCCAGGGCATCCGGCCGGCGCGGTGATCACCGCCTTTGGCGAGTTTTTGATCGGCGGCGAAACCGTTATCGGCATCACCATCTTCATCATCCTGGTCGTCATCAATTTCGTCGTTATCACCAAGGGCGCCGGGCGGATCGCCGAAGTTGCGGCGCGGTTCAGCCTTGATGCCATGCCCGGCAAGCAGATGGCCATCGATGCGGATCTGTCGTCGGGCCTGATAAGCGAGACACAAGCCCGCGAGCGGCGCGCCGAGATCGAGGCCGAAAGCGGATTTTACGGCGCGATGGATGGCGCGTCGAAATTCGTGAAAGGCGACGCCGTTGCCGGGTTGATGATCACCGCGGTCAATGTGATCGTCGGGCTGGTCATCGGTGTCGCCATGCACGGCATGCCGTTCGGCGAGGCGTTCCACACCTATACGCTGTTGACCGTTGGCGACGGGCTGGTCAGTCAGATTCCGGCGTTGATCGTGTCAACCGCCGCCGGGCTGCTGGTGTCAAAGGGCGGCGTGGTCGGCAAGACTGGCGCGGCACTGGGCGAACAGCTGGGTCGTTACCCCAAGGCCTATGCCATGGTATCGTTCCTGATGGCGGCGCTGGCGATCATGCCGGGGTTGCCGTTCGGGCCATTTGCGCTGTTTTCGGCCGGCAGCGGCTGGCTGGCCTGGTCCATGCTGAAGCGCAGCGAGGCGCGCGACCGGGCGGCTGCGATAGCCGAGGCGCAGGCGGTGACGGACGCAGCACAGGGCGAGGCGCCGGTAGCGGAGACGCTGGCGATCGATGCGGTGCGGTTGGAGATCGGTTATGCGTTGCTGCCGATCATCAACAATTCGATCACCGAGCCACGGCTGGAGGACCAGGTGCGGGCGCTGCGCCGGCAATTGGCCAGCGATTATGGCTTTGTGCTGCCGGCGGTACGGATCATGGACAATATGGGGCTGAAGGCGAACGAATATATCGTCCATATCAAGGAAACCGAAGCGGCACGGGGCGAGATCCGGATCGACAAACTGCTGGTGATCGCCGGGCCGGGCGGTGAAACCATGGGCCTGCCAGGGGAGGAAACCCGTGAGCCGGTGTTCAACCTGCCGGCGCTTTGGATCGACCGTTCGTTGCGGGATGAAGCAGGCCTTCGCGGGCTGACGGTTGTCGATTGCGGCACCATCATCGTTACGCTGCTGACCGAACTGGTGAAGACCAATATCGCCGATTTCCTGTCCTATGCCGAAACCTATGATTTGCTGCACACCGTCCACAAGGATGCCGAACGGCTGGTGGCGGAATTGATCCCGTCCAAGATCAGCATATCCGGCGTGCAGCGCATCCTGCAGAATTTGCTGGGGGAAGGTGTGTCGATCCGCGACCTGCCGACCATATTGGAGGGTGTTGCTGAGGCGACGGGCACGACCAACAACCTGACCCTGATCACCGAACATGTGCGTGGCCGGCTGGCGCGGCAGATTTCGGCCCAGCAATCACACGATGGCAGTATTCCGATCCTCACGTTGTCGCCCGAATGGGACGAGGCGTTTGCCGAAAGCATCATCGGGCAGGGCGATGAGCGGCATCTCGCCATGGCGCCGACGCGGTTGCAGGGGTTTATCGGTGCCGTGCGGGAAAATTATGACCGGCTGGCATCGAACGGCGAGATTCCGTGCCTTTTGACCAATCCGATGATCCGGCCGTTCGTGCGATCGATCATCGAGCGGGTGCGCCCGGCAACCATGGTGCTTTCGCAAAACGAGATCCACCCGCGAGCCCGGGTGCGGCTGCTCGGCAGCATCGCCTGACCGATGCCGGGCCGCCGATCGCCTATAATGAATAGCGGGCACAGCGCCCGGCGCAACAAGGGCCAGGCATGACCATCGCAGCGACCGGTGCAGCCGATACAGTGCCTGCCACCGGCACGACGATCGCCGCGATCAGCATTGCGCCGGCATTGCCAGGCGCGGGCGAGGTGTTTGCACGGCTGCTAAGGGCGCCGGCTTCACCACTCGACACTGTTTTGTCGCCTGTCGCGACGGCGATCGATTTGCCTGGCATCGCAAGCCAGGCGCCGGATGCAGCTTTGGCCACCGGCGTGCCGGCGCCAGCAGCGGCACGCGCCGGCCGGCTGCTGGGCTTTGCTACCACCACCACCATCGCGCCATCGGGGTTTCTGGTCGCCGCTGCCTGGCCGCCAGCGGTGGTTCCGCAGCCCGGATCTGGGGCGAATGCCGTCACGGCACTACTCTTGCCTGCCGAGCCGGACACGACCGCCGATTCCGGGGCACCATATCCCGCGCCGGGCACCGCCCCGGCAACGGCTGTCGTCGCTCGCTTTGCCGTGGCGGTGAATGGCGAAAGTGCGCCGGCAACGGCTGAGGCGCTGCGTGGAGCGCTGCCGCAGCGAATATCGGCAGCAATCGCCGCCGCCGTGCCAACCGCCCAAAATGGCGCCCCGCGCCCCGCTTCAGGAGCCATGGCACCGGCGATATCGGCATTGTCTCCCGACCGCGCGCCCGATGGTGACGTCGCGACAACATACCCGGCAACCGCCCCCCGAACGCTGGAAACGGCAGCATTCCCTGCCCAGCCGACAGCACAGGCCAGCAACGCCGCCACGCCCCATGCCGGGCAAGTGGCGGACACGGCTTCGGCAACTGCCCCGCAATCCGCCCCGGACTCCACCGGTGCAGCGCCGCCATTCGATTATCAATTGCCGGCTACAACGGCGCTCGCGCCTGCCGCGTCGTCGGGCTTAGCCGGATTTTCGGCCGCAGATCCCGCTGGTGCGCCGCGACAGACTGCTGGCAACCGGCCTGCTGCGACCGGGCGGAATCGCCGCGCCGAACCGCGCCCGCCTTTGCGGCGCCCGGCGGAACCGCAAGCCCTTGCTGTCACACCCGCTGCCTTGCTCGACGCGCTGCCCGCACCGCTCGCGGCTGCCGATCCTGTACCCGGTTCGCGCGTGGGATCGGGGGCGGCAACCCCGGCGCCGCAAATCGCGCCAGCTTCGGTCGCCGCCGCACCATTCCTGCCGCCGCCGGCGACCGCTACGGGCGCGTCGGGGGCGCCGAACGACGCAACCGGTGCTGGCGCAGGCGCCACGCAGGCGCTTGCTGGCGATCCCCGGCAAGCGCTTGTCGGCGATGCGTCGCCAGCGCCCACGGCCGGTCCGGGGGCGCGCCCGGCGCCGGCCGCCGCGAGCGCGAACCTGGCATCGATCGGCGCCTTGCCTGGTGATCCGGTTGCAAAACTTGCCGCCGTTGCGGGCACTGCAACAGTCCCGGCTGCCCCTGCCGCCGAAACGACCGCGACTGCTGCCCGCCCGGCCATCCGGCGCGGCGGCGCTTCGCCCGCCGGCGACAGGCCAGCGGGCGCGCCGCCGACGCCGACCGACGCTTTGGCTCGCGGCTTTGCTAATCAGGTGCTGCCCGCCGATCCATCGACGGCGCCAGTCGCGGCGGCGGACACCGCTCCGGCCGCGCCCGTCACAACGGCTTTCCCCGGCGTCGCCGCGCCGCCGCTCCCGCCGCCGCCCAGCCTGGTTCCGCAGCCGGCGATACTCACCCTCCCGGTCCAGCCCGAAACGCTGGCGCGCGACATCGGCCTTGCGGTGGCGCGCCGCATCGGCCGCGATGGCGACGAACTGCGCATCCGGCTTTCGCCCGCCGATTTCGGCACCGTCGATGTGCGCCTGTCGTTCGACGATCGCGGCAGCTTGCGCGCTATCGTCGGCGCCGATTCGGCCCTCGCGCTCGATCTTTTGCGCCGCGATGCCGCCGAACTCGGCCGCGCCCTTACCGATGCCGGCGTGCGCGCCGATGATCGCAGCTTCCGCTTCGAAAATCGCGCCGATGGCCAGAACGGCGCGGTGTCGGGGCAGCAGGCCGATGCCCGCGGCCAACGCGGCGATGGCCAGCCGCAGGGCCGCGCACCGGGGCGAACCCCCAACGCCGTCGCCGATAGCGAATTTGCCGAAATCGCCCCCTCGCCGCACCCGATCGCCTGGCGCGGCGGCATCAACGTCATCGCCTGAGGAGTATCGCTGTGCAAACCAGCCCGATCGGACAGCCCGTCACGTCGCTCACCGCCGCTGCCAGCCGCAGCGATTCGGGCGGCACCGAATTCAACATGTTCCTGCGACTGCTGACGACGCAGCTGCAAAACCAGGATCCGCTCGATCCGTTGAAAAGCAACGAATATACCCAGCAGCTGGCCCAATATTCGCAGCTCGAACAAACGATCCAGGGCAATGACACGCTGAAATCGATCCTCACCCGCCTGTCGAGCCAGGACAGCGCGCAGGCGCTGGGGCTGGCGGGGCGCGACGTGGTGCTCGCCGGCGCCGAAGCCGGGCTTGGCGCCGGCCCTGCCACCTGGCGCTACACCGCCGATCGCAGCCTTGCCGCCGTGTCGGGAACGATCAGCGATGCCAATGGCCGGGTGGTGCAGAATGTCGTCCTGCCTGCCGGCAGTGCCGGCGGCAGTTATGCCTGGGATGGCGGGCTCGCCAATGGCAACCGCGCGGCGCCGGGCCGCTACAGCCTCGCATTGCGCGGCACCGATGCGTCCGGCGCCGCCGTGCCGATCACCGTCAACGCCACCGGCCGGGTCGGCGATGTCACCATCGATAATGGCGTCGTGGGTCTCGACATCAACGGCACAAACCAGCCGTTCGGCGCGGTCGTGCGGGTGCTTGCGCCGGCGGGTTGATCCGCCGCCGCGGGTGTGCCCTCTTTCAGCCCGGGCGCTGGCACTCTATCAGATCGGCATGCCCGCTGCCCTGACCCTGCTGAAACCCTCGCTCGACACGCTCGATGCCTATGCAGCGGCGCTGCGCCGCGACTGGTCGCCCGACAACATGCGCGGCAAGGCGGCAGCGATCGAACAGCTTGCCGCCATCGCTTCCGATCCGGGCGCGTTTGTCGCTTCGCTCGATGATGTTGCCGGGCTGGGCCCGCCCATCACGCTGCCCGACGGTACAAGGGTGGAGCGCCTGCCGGGCTATTTTCGCTGGCTGTGGGACGGCGAATTCTGCGGGTCCATCAGCTTTCGCTGGCAGCCCGGTACTTCGGCGTTGCCGTCGCATGTGCTCGGCCACATCGGCTTTTCGGTCGTTCCCTGGAAACGCGGCCATGGCCTTGCGGCGCAGGCGCTGGCGCTGCTGCTGCCCGCGGCACGCGCGCAGGGGCTGGCGCATGTCGAATTGACAACCGATCCCGCCAACATCGCGTCGCAACGCACGATCGAACGCAGCGGCGGGCGGCTGGTCGAGCGTTTCCGCAAGGACGAAGCCTATGGCGGCAGCGAAGGGTTGCGGTACCGCATCGATTTCTGATCGCAAGCCTGATCGCGCCGGCGATCAGCGTCGGTGGGTCGGTCGCGCAACCGACGCCACCTGGGCAATCATCAGCATCACCATCTCCGCCACCAGCGTCAGCAACGCGACGCCGGCAATCACCGCGGCAATTTTCTGGTCGGGACCCAAAAACAGCGCGACGGCCCCGGCAAAGGCGAGATCCTTATTGGGGATGATCGGCAGCCGGCATACCACCATCCGCGCCGTGGTCAGCAGCAGCAGCGCGCGGATCGGCACTTCCGGCATGGCGAAATGCCACGCCGCCGCCATCAACCCGCAATAGACGATGGTGCGCAACGCCATCGTCACAACGATTGTCGGCGCCCCGGTGCTTTGCAGGGAACCGTTCGGCAGGGCGTTGCGGTGGAGGGCATGCCGGCGCCAGCCAAGCAGCAGCAGCGGGACCGCGGCAAACGCGATCGCCAGCCCGACCAGTCGCGCATCGAGCCTGGCATCGGCGATTTGCGCGATCTGGTTCCACATCAGCAGCAACAGCCCCAGCGTGGCAATATTGTTCACCAGCGCCGAAATGATCGCCATGTCGGCAACCAGCGCAAACGCCGCGCGCGCACTGCCAATCTGGCGCTCCAGCCAGGCGAGGAACAAGGTTTCGCCGGCATAGCCGAACAGTAGCGTGTTGATCGCCTGCTTGCGGATCAGCGGCACCAGCGGCGCGTGCCCGGTGCCGGCCAGGCGGTGCAGCATCCAGCACAGCGCCACCGGCTCGACCAGCACGCTGCCGATGAACGCCGCCCAGAACCCGGGCCCGGCATCGGTGAGCGCGCGCAACGGCACCATGCCTTGCTGGCGCAGTTCAAGGCCGACGATCACCAGCGACGCCAGCGTGGCGACCAGCCCCAGCGCGCCGACGATGATCGGCTGTATCTGCCGCAGTTCGGCGAACGCGCGGCGGGCAGCGTGCGCTGTCCTGCCCCGGGCCGCTGCCGGCTGCACGATGGTCATGGGGTGGCGGCGGTCGTCATCTACAGCACAAGACGCCGCTGCCGGCGTCAAACCCCACCCGACTGCGGCGGTTTCGAGCATTGCGCCGTTGCGGAAACCGCCGGTTCGCAGCGTTGAAGGGGTGAAGTCGACCAAGGAAACGCCCGTGCCAAATCCCGTTTCGCAGTTCTTGCACCGCTGGCAGGTCCGCCGCCGGCAATTCGACGGGACCGCCGGCACGCTCGATTCGCTTTACCAGATGCCGGACCCCTGGAAACTCGGCAGCCGCGAACAACCGCGCTTCGAGGCCACCAATGCGCTCATTGCCCGTTATTGCCCGCCGGTGGCCTCGGTGATCGAAATCGGCTGCGGCGAGGGCTATCAGACGCGCTATTTCACCGGCTTTGCCGATCATGTCACCGGGATCGATATTTCGGCGACGGCACTGGCGCGGGCGCGGGTTGCGGTACCGCGCGCAACCTATCTCGAAGGCGCGCTGCCGGCCCTGCTGCCGGCCTTGCCGCGTCCCCGGTACGATCTGGCGACGCTGTGCGAAGTGCTGATCTATGGCGATCGGCAAGCCGAACTGATTGCCGCTGCGCAACGCTGCGCCGACCATGTGCTGGTCACCACCTATGAACCGCAATCCCCGGCGATTGCCCCGCTGTGCCGCGGTGCGGGCTGGCAGGCACTGCCGTCGATCACCGCCGGGCGCAAACGCTGGCTCGCGTGGCTGTGGACGACGCCGGTTTAGGCGCGCGCTAGAACGGGAACAGCGCGTCGTAGATCTGCTGCCCCCAGCGTTCCTGCTGGGCATCGGTCAACCTGCCCTTGCCGCCATAGCTGATGCGCGCATCGGCGATCTGGCTGTGGGCGATGCTGTTATCGCGGGCGATGTCTTCGGGGCGGACGATGCCGGCGATAACGAGTTCGCGCAGCTCGAAATTCACCCGCACCTCCTGGCGCCCGCGAATGGCGAGGTTGCCGTTCGGCAGCACGCCGGTGACGGTGGCGGCGACGGTCATGTTGATCGTTTCGCTGCGGCTGATGCTGCCATTGCCATCCGATTTCGACGCGGTGTTGGTATCGACGAGCTTGGATGGATCGACATTGCCCGGCAGGATCCTGGTCAACGGGTTCTGCAGGCCGAGCAGCGCGGCGATACCGGCCTTTTCGCTGCCGGTGCGTGACCGTGACGTGGCGTTGCCGACATCGGCGCGATCGTTGATGCGGATGCGCACGGTCAATATATCCCCGACCCGGCCGGCGCGCTGGTCGCGAAAGAACGCCCCGGCGCCGGTGCGGAACAGCGATGCGCTGAACGCGGCCGGTGGCGGCGGGGGTGCTTCGCCGCCGCGCCCCTCGCTGCTCTGGCGGCCGAGCGAGGCCTGCAGTGCCGGCGCCGGGCCGGCGTCGGCGGGCGAGAATTTGGGCGCCCTGCCGATGGCGCCGAGCTTGCCCGCCACCCCGCAGCCCGAAAGCAGCGCCGCGGTCGCTGCGATCAGCAGCAGGGGGGACACCTTCATCGAAAACCCTTCGGTCAATTGGCCAGCCGCACATCGCCGCTGCCCGCGACAATGGCATAGAGCGTGCGGTTGCTGGCGCCGGCAACCACGCGCACCGCGTCTCCGGCGGCGCCGCCCGCCAGCGCGCGGCCCTGCGCGGTGATGGTCAGGGCGCCGCGTCGCCAGCGGATCGTCACCGGCTCGCCGCGCTTGACGAGCTGCGGCCGGGCAATGTCGCTGCTGCGCACGACGCTGCCCTCGGCAAGCTGGCGCGTCGCAGCCATGCCGACCACGGAAACGATGCGCAGCGCACCGCGCGCGGCGGCGGCGGGCAGCGCGGCCTGGGTGAAGTCGTCCGCCGCCAGCACGGCGCCGCGATCGACCGGCCGCGCCAGCACCGCAACGCTGGTTGCATCGGTCGGCGGCACAGCTGCCGCCGTGGCCGCAACCCCCGCGGCGAGCATGCCCAGATGGAGCAGCGCGCGCATCATCGCAGCTGCGTCGTGGTGGACAACATCTCGTCGGCGGTCTTGACCACCCGGCTGTTCATTTCATAGGCGCGTTGCGCGGTGATCAGCGCGGTGATTTCGGACACCGGGTTGACGTTGCTCGCCTCCAGGAACCCCTGCGTGATGGTGCCGAAGCCGGGCTCGCCGGGGTTGGCGATCGTCGGCTGGCCTGAACTGGCGGTTTCGATGAACAGATTGCCGCCCAGCGCCTCCAGCCCCGCATCGTTGATGAAGGTCGCCAGCTGCAACTGCCCGATCGCCTGCGGCTGCGGGCTGCCCGACAATGTCGCCTGCACCTCGCCGGTCTTGGAAACCGTGACGGCGATGGTGCCCTGCGGCACGGTGATGCCCGGCTGGACGATGAAGCCATCGCTGGTCACCACTTCGCCCTGGTCCGAAACCTGGAAAGCGCCGGCGCGGCTATAGGCGGTCTCGCCGCTCGGCAGGGTGACGAGGAAATAGCCGCGTCCTTCGATGGCGAGATCATATTGGTTGCCGGTGTTGGTCAGCGCGCCCTGTTCCTCGATGCGATAGACGCCGGCGGTGCGCACCCCGGAACCGATCTGGATGCCCGACGGCAGTCGCGCATCGACCCCGCTCGATGCCGCACCGGG
>JBBQPR010000002.1:0-84194 GCA_038217075.1 Sphingomonadales bacterium | reverse complement strand
AGAGTCCGTTTCTCAAGGAGACGGACGAATGAAGCGCAGCAGGTTCAGCGATGAGCAGATCATCGGGATATTGAAGGAACAGGAGGCTGGTGGTGCGACGGCGGATGTCTGCCGCCGACACGGGATCAGCCCTGCGACGTTTTACAAGTGGAAGTCCAAGTATGGTGGGCTGGAGGTGACCGAGGCCAAACGGCTGCGGGCGCTCGAGGACGAGAACGCCAAGCTGAAGAAGCTGCTGGCGGAGGCCATGCTGGATATCGCGGTGTTGAAAGACATCTCAGCAAAAAAATGGTGACGCCCGACGCAAGGCGGGATGCGGTCACTCATGCCCGGACACAGTTCGGGCTGAGCGAGCGTCGGGCGTGCAGTCTGATCGGTGTGGCCAGGCGGGTCGTGCGCTACGCGCCGACCCGGCCCGACGACGCTGGCTTGAGACAACGTCTGCGCGATCTGGCCGGCGAACGTCGCCGGTTCGGCTATCGGCGGCTTGGCTATCTGCCGGCGCGCGAAGGGCTGGTGCCGAACCATAAGAAGCTGCTGCGTATCTATCGGGAGGAAGGACTGAAGGTGCGCCGCCGTGGCGGCCGCAAGCGTGCGCTGGGCACCAGGGCGCCAGTGACGATGCCGCAGGGACCGAACCAGCGTTGGAGCCTCGACTTTGTCAGCGATGCGTTCGCATGCGGCCGCCGGTTCCGCATCTTGTGCGTCGTCGACGACTTCACCCGCGAATGCCTTGCGCTGGTGGCCGACACATCGTTGTCTGGAGCTCGTGTCGCGCGAGAGTTGGATAGCGTGCTGGCCGTCCGCGGCAAGCCGCTGACGGTGGTCAGCGATAATGGCACCGAGCTGACCTCGACCTCGATCCTGCGCTGGTCACAGGAACGGAAGGTCGAATGGCATTACATCGCGCCCGGCAAGCCAACGCAGAATGCCTTTGTGGAATCGTTCAACGGCCGGCTGCGCGACGAATGCCTCAATGAGACGCTGTTCACATCGCTGGTTCACGCCAGATCGATCCTGGCCGCTTGGAAGCATGACTACAACATGGTCAGGCCGCACTCGAAACTGGGCGGGCGCACCCCCGCCGAGATCGCCGGCCAACGGGGTTGGGGACATGCCCCCAACCCCGTTGCCATCACATCAACCATCAGCCATCAAAGCAAAGGACTCTACTTCTGAACGGTACCAATCAGGGGTGCACGTCAGGTCAGGAGCATTTACGCATGTATCGCATCACGCTGGAGTGCCATGACGTTCCCACGGCGGCGGGCGACGAAGCGGCGCGCGACATCACCGAAGCATTTCGGCTTCACTATCCGCACGAACACAACGTTACTTGCACCTTTGTGGACGGCAAGCTGACGCTCGTTGCTGAGAACGACTATGACTCCGAAGGGCTCAATCTGATGGACGAGTTCTCGGACAACATCTGCGGATACGTCGAGCCCTTCGACGGCGACCTGAAGCTGGTGAGCGTAGAAACGCTTCCCTGAATTTGTCCACGCCGCCTAACGCCCTCTCTTCTGCCGCATTCATGGAAGAATTCGGAAACGGCATGCCTTTGAGCGAGAAATTCTTCCTCCGTGAGTTCTAACAACGGATATTTAGAGGACAAGGTTAATTTCTCCTGAATAAAATCATGGTGAGAGTGTACTTAAATCTTCATAATTTGCCAGTGCTTGAGTAATCGACAATTCCCCGGGCGCGACACTAAACTCCGGCTCACCCGCTGTCACGCCGTCTCGGCCCGCGTTTGGCGGCACTGCCCTCGCGGTCTGTTGCGCGCTCTGCCCCCCGTCCGCCAATTTTGCGAGGTGCTCCCTGCCCCGCCCCGGTCCATGATGGTGCAACGCCTTTTGGGGAATTGCCATGGATTTCAGCCTGTCGCCGAAATCAATTTTTGCGATGCACGAAATGAGACCATGTAGAAACAAATGCAGCAACAACGACAATTAACATAGATCTAAATAATGATTCTCGGTGGTTGAATTCTCCTAAATAAATAAACGCACAATAACACACAGGACCGACAATAAAGACCGAACCCATCCAAATCATTAGGAGAATTTTTATTTTATTCAATGATATAAACCTTCCGTGAATGCGAAAATCAGTAATTATATAGATAATACTGAGAATTTAAAGTGCTCCAGACCGAACTTCCGACCCCTAATTGTTTGCGCGGTTTTCCCCGCTTTTGGCGGGGCTGCAATTGCTGCAAATAGCCCGCTCCGCCCGCGTCCGCCAAATTTGCGAGGTGCTCCCTGCCCCGCCCCGGTCCATGATGACGCAACGCCTTTTGGGGAATTGCCATGGATTTCAGCCTGCCGCCGGAACTCGCCGCCTATCTGGACGAACTCGACGCCTTTATCGAGGCGGAGATCAAGCCCATCGAGAACCGCGACGACAATATCCGCTTTTTCGATCATCGCCGCGAACATGCCCGCACCGATTGGGACAATGAAGGCCTGCCCCGCCACGAATGGGAGGCACTGCTCGCCGAAGCCCGGCAAGTCGCCGACAAGGCCGGGCATTACCGCTACGCCTGGCCCGAATCCATGGGGGGCAAGGGCGGGTCCAACCTCGCTATGGCGGTGATCCGCGAACATCTGGCGGCAAAGGGCCTTGGCCTGCACAATGATCTGCAGAACGAACATTCGATCGTCGGCAACAACCCTTTCATCCTGTTGTTCAAGGAATTCGCCACCCCCGAACAATATGCGCGTGACAGCGAAAAGGTGCTGAACGGCACCATGCGCACCACCTTTGGCCTGACCGAGCCGAACCATGGATCGGACGCCACCTTCATGGAAACTCGCGCCGTGCCCGAAACCCGGGATGGCGTGCCGGGCTGGCGCATCGATGGCGAAAAAATGTGGTCCACCGGAATGCATGTCGCATCGCACTGCATGGTGTTCGCCCGCACATCGGGCAAGGACGGCGACGCCACCGGCATCACCTGCTTCATCGTACCTGCCGATGCGCCGGGCGTGAAGGTGGAGGAATATCTGTGGACCTTCAACATGCCCACGGACCATCCGCGCGTCAGCTATACGGGCGTATGGGTGCCGGAAGACAGCTATTGGGGCCAGATCGACCGTGGCCTCGGCATCGGGCAATCCTTCGTCCACCAGAACCGCATCCGCCAGGCCGCATCATCGCTGGGCGCCGCGCATTTCTGCGTCGAGGAATCGGTGAAATATGCCCGCACTCGCAAGCCATTCGGCAAGCCATTGTCGGACAACCAGGCGATCCAGTGGCCGCTCGTTGAACTGGCGACGCAGATCGAAATGCTGCGGCTGCTCATCCGCAAGACCGCCTGGGACATGGACCGGATGGAGCACAAGCAGATCGAGCGCGAGCTGTCGGACAAGGTGTCCATGTGCAATTACTGGGCGAATCGGCTTGTCTGCGAGGCCGCCGACCGGGCGATGCAGGTGCATGGCGGCATCGGCTATTCCCGCCACAAGCCGTTCGAGCACATCTATCGCCACCACCGCCGTTACCGCATCACCGAAGGCGCGGAGGAAATCCAGATGCGCAAGGTGGCGGCGTTCCTGTTCGGCTATCTCGGGCCGAGGCGGGCGCTGTTCAAGGACCTTTAGGGTCGGCTGCGCCCGCTCTCCGTGTCGTCCCGGGCTTGACCCGGGATCCAGCTTCCCTTGCGCAAAGCAAAAGCAGAACGAGCTGGACCCCGGGTCAGGCCCGGGGTGACGATTTTGCTTTAGCGGCAATAGTGCCTACCCCAACCGCCGCGCCCGCACGAACATGATTGCGGCAAACACGGTCAGCCCCGCAACCAGCCAAGGCGCCTGCGCCAGCCCCGCATCGATGGCCGCCGCCACCGGGTTCGGCACGCCGCTGCTGCGCTCGACAATCCACGCGATGGCGGCGGCCCCTGCAAAGGCCGCGCCAAGGGTACGAAACGTCGGATAGGCCCGCGTCTGCGCCAGCATCAGCAGCGACGGCATCACCGCGGCCACGACAAGCAACTGCACGATCTCGATCCCCAGGTTGAAGCCCAGGATCGCCCCCGCCTTTTCGCCCACGCCGAGCCCGAAGCGGCTTACCACCGTCGCAAAGGCCAGCCCGTGCACCAGCCCGAACACGCCCGCCACCACTGGCTCCCGCCCCGGAAACAGCGGCCGCCAGGCGTGGATTGCCGACACCAGAATGGACAGCGCAATGCCGATCTCCACCGGCCGCGCCGGCAATTGCCAGCCAAGGAACGCCGCGCCCACCAGGGTCAGGCTATGGCCCAGCGTAAAGGCGCTGACGATCTTGGCCAATTGCCACACGGCGGCCCGCGCCGTCCGCCGCTCCCGCCAAGCGCCGCCAACCGCCAGCAACGGTGCCGGCAGCAACAGCGCGATCAGGAACAGCAGATGGTCATGCCCCTCGGCGATGTGGCGCATGCCCAGCCCGATCGCCGCGCGCAGGCCTCGCATTCTATCCGGCAGCCCCCGATCAATGGCCAGCACATGGCGATTGCCCTGCAAGGCCCCCAACACCTGGGGCGCCGCGTCCAGATTGCCGGCCGAAAAATCCGATCGCGCCACGAACAGCACGAAATGGTTGGGCATGGTATCGATGATGGCGGTCCATTCGATCCGCAGACGCCGCGCGTCGTGCCCCGGTGGCGGCAGCAGGCTGACGATGGCGTGCAGGTCGGGCGGCCCGGCAATCTGCGCGAATTCAAGACGCTGGAACCGCATTTGCCAGGGCGCGCCATCGGGGGCGGCCACACGGACATGGGCCAGCAGAAAAGCCCGCGCCGCCGCCAATGCAGCCGGCGATCCGTCAACCGCATTGCCGGTCGCGCCGGCATAGTCACCCTGGGGAATGATGATGTCGGCAACCGCCTCGTGCCGCCCGAAATCGATGCTGACTTCCGAATTCGGCGTCAGGTGCGCAAAGGCATCGGCGGCACCGAACATCATCAGCAATGCCGCGCATGGCCCCGACAGCCGGATCGCCAAGGATCGAGCCAGCCCGGCGGCGCTGCGGCGGCGCGACACGCCACGCGCCGATAGCCCAGGCGCCGACAGCCCAGGCGCCGATAGCAAAGAATTGCGACGAAATTCCCCCATGACAAAATCTCATTACGCGATACCCGCCGCCTGTTCGAGGCCCAGCGCTGTTGTAATATAATTACGCATGCAAACGAGGGGCAGGACGCAAAAGAAGCAGATTTCCCAAATCGGCCTCAATCAGGCTATCACCGGGCCTTGCACCCTGTTCAGGAAATTTGAGAAAGCGCCGAACCTCGTGAAAACCCATTCAAATGCCCGCCTGACGCTGCGCTCCGCGCGCCCGTCCGATGCCGAAGCCATTCTGAACCTTGCCGACCGTTCCTATACCGATATCGGCGGCTATACGCTTGGCGTCATCCAGGGCCAGTTGGCGACATTTCCCGAAGGCAAGATCGTCGCCGAATATGATGGCATCATCGTCGGCTATTGCGCCACCTTCATGATCGACGAGAAAACCGCCTTCGCGCCGCACACCTGGGCCGAAATCACCGGCGGCGGCTATGGTTCGCGGCACGATCCGCTCGGCACGTGGCTGTATGGCATGGACATCTGTGTCGATCCCAATTTCCGCCGGCTGCGCATCGGCCAGCGCCTGTATGATGCCCGTCGCCGCCTGTGCGAACAACTCGAACTGAACGGCATTGTCTTTGGCGGCCGCCTGCCCGGCTATGCCAAGCGTCGCAAGGAATTCGCCACCCCGGCCGAATATCTGGACGCGGTGCAATCCCGCAAGGTCCGCGACCAGGTGGCGTCGTTCCAGTTGCGTCTCGGCTTCGAACCGATGGGCGTGCTTGAAAATTATCTCGGTTCCGACAAGCAATCGATGGGATTTGCGTCAAAGATGGTCTGGCGCAACCCTTATGCCCATGAGGAAACGCTGAAAAAACGGCTGGTAAAGGCCGATCACGAGGCGGTGCGCATCGCCACCGTCCAGTTGCAGATGCGGGCCATCAAATCGTTCGAGGAATTCGTTTCGAACGTCGAATATTTCGTCGATATCACCGCCGATTACCGGTCGGATTTCGTGGTCTTCCCCGAACTTTTCACCCTGCAATTGCTGTCGATGATGGAGCGCAAGCTCAACCCGGTGGAATCGATCGAAGCGCTCACCGAATTCACCCCGCGGCTGATCGAGGCGTTCCAGAAAATGGCGATCAGCTACAATATCAACATCATCGGCGGTTCCCACCCGACCCGTATGCCCGACGGCGATATCCATAATGTCGCCTATGTCTTCCTGCGCGATGGCGCCGTCCATGCCCAGGAAAAGATCCACCCCACCCCCAACGAACGCTATTGGTGGAACATCCAGGGCGGCGATTCCATCGAAACGATCCAGACCGATTGCGGCCCGATCGGCGTGATGATCTGTTACGACAGCGAATTCCCCGAAATCGCCCGGCGGCTTGTCGATCAGGGTGCAAAGATCCTGTTCGTGCCGTTCTGCACCGATAGCCGCCAGGGCTATCTGCGGGTGCGCTATTGCAGCCAGGCCCGGGCCATCGAAAACCAATGCTATGTCGTGATGTCCGGCAATGTCGGCAATCTGCCGGGTGTCGAGAACATGGACATTCAATACGCCCAGTCCTGCATCCTGACGCCATGCGATTTCCCGTTCGCCCGCGATGGCATCGCGGCCGAAGCATCGGAAAATGTCGAGACGGTAACCGTTGCCGATCTCAACCTCGCCGATCTGAATTGGGCGCGGGCGCAGGGCACGGTGCGCAATCTGCGGGATCGGCGCTTCGATCTTTACCAGATCAAATGGGCGAAGAAATAGCCGGATCGTCGCTTCGCGCCGGCCAGCGGGACGCCAGCCAGAACAGCACCACGGCGCCAAGGCACAGGCCCGCGGCGGCGGCGAACACGCCGGCATCGCCGCCGCTGTCGCGCAACATGCCCAATTGTTGCGCGCCAAAGGATGTGCCGAGGTTGAGCAGCGCCATGAACGCCGAAAACTGCGTCGCCGCGATCATCGGCCGACAATGGTCCATGGCGCTGGCGTAGACCGATACCGACAGCAGCACGAACAACAGCGCATGGGCGCAGAAATAGCCGGCGAACACGGTCGACTGCTGCCAGGCCGGCTGCAACAGCGCCATGCCGCCATGCAGCGCAGCGAGCAGCAACAGCGACAGCAAAATCGCGCGGCCATGGCCGATGCGGTCGGCGATCCAGCCCGATAACAGGATGCCGAATATGCCGCCGGCCAGATCGGCCGCCCCGGCAAGCCGGGTGAACGCCTGCTGGCTCCAGCCCAGTTCCTGCACCGCCAGCACCGGCACGAACGCCGTCTTGATGCCATAGGCGGCAAAGCCGGTGAAAATGCCCGCCGCCAGCAACAGGTTGCGCCCGCGCAGCATCGTCGCCAGCAGATCGATGATGATCATCAGCAGCCGCGGCGCCCCGCCACCCGGCCCGGTTGCCGCGCCCGCCGTCCATGGCAGCAACCGCTCCCCCGGCCGTTCCCGCAGCGCCAGCGGCAACAGCAGCACGGCGGCGATCGCCGCAGCCGGCGCCAACACCGCGACGGCAAAGCCATGGTCGGCAATCAACGCCCCGCACGCCACCGTCGATCCGGCAATGCCCAGCGTCTTGCCGCCCCACATCACGCCATTGGCGACCCCGCGTTCGGCAACCGGCACGATATCGATCGCCATGCCGTCGATTGCCACGTCCTGAAACGCCGCCGCCAGGTTGATGATGAAGCCGCAACCGCTCAGCAGGAACAGGTCATTGGCGTTCGGCGCATTGAAGCTGAGCACCACCATCGCCAGCACCAGCATCATCTGCGCGCCGATGATCCACGGCCGGCGGCGGCCCATGGCGGCAAACATGAAGCGGTCCATGATGACGCCGTTGACGAGCTTGAAGCTCCACGGCAGCAGGATGATGGCGATATAGCCGCCGATGCTCGCAGCCGTCGCCCCATTGGCCGCCAGCCAGGCCGGCACCGCGACATACAACAGCCCCTCGGGCACGCCTTGCGCGAAATACAGCGCAAACAGGCTGAACAGGCGCCAGCCGCGGCGCGTCGAGAGCGCCGGTTCCAGCGCTGGTTCCAGCGCCGGTTCCAGCACAGGTGCGGCATTGCGATCGGATATGTCCACACCCGGAGGTGCCCCACCATGGCGGCGAGGTCAAGCAACCGGGGGTCGCAACACTCGCCGCCGCCACGGGCCGCAAACCGCGTTTGCCGGCGCCCGCAGCGACCGTTGGATTGCACCGATTTAATCGAGCGGTGTTGCCCGGATTAATGTGGGCGTCGCTACTTTACGTCATCAGGTCGATCTACCCGAATGCGACCTGCTTTGCGCCCCAATGAGTATTCAACCACCATGTCTTCCAACTTCAGCCGATGGCTGGCGACCCTGCTTGTCGCCACATGCGCACCCGTCATCGCCGCAGCCACGCCATCGCCGGCGGCTGTGACGGAGCCCTATATCGTCCTTAGTTATCACGATATTCCGGCCGAAGGGCAAAAGACCCCGCCGTTCGACCGGATGGCCGTCGCGCATGAAAACTTCGAAGGGCATATCGATTGGCTGCTCGCCAACGGTTATCACTTCATCAGCATCCAGCAGATCATCGACGCCCATGCCGGCAAGATCCACCTGCCGGCCAAGGCCGTGCTGCTGACCTTCGACGATGGCTTTGAAAGCTTTTACACCCGGGTCTTTCCAATCCTGAAGGCCCGCCACATTCCCGCTGTCGAGGCGTTGATCGGCACCTGGATGAACCGCAGCGCCACGCCCGACGTGCCGGGCGTAAAGCCGGTGCTGACCTGGGACGAAGTACGCGAACTACAGGCTTCGGGCCTTGTCGAAATCGCTTCCCACACCTTTGGCATGCACAACAGCATCCAGGCGAACCCGCAGGGCGGCTACGAAGCTGCGGTCACCACCCGGCGCTACATGCCGGCCAAGCATCGCTATGAAAACGATGCCGAATATGCCGCCCGGATGCGGGAAGGCATGAAGCTGAGCAGCGATTTCATCTTCGAGCACACCGGCAAGCGTCCCCGCGTCATCGTCTGGCCGTTCGGTGAGTATAACGACATCGCCGTCGCCGCCGCCCGCAAGGCCGGCATGGGCATCACGCTGGCCGAAAATGATGGCAGTAACGATGCCAGCGCCAGCCTTGCCGTCATCGACCGGCTGATCATGACCGATGATCCCGAGGTGCCGGCCTTTGCCGACATCATGACCACGCTGCGCGCCGACCGGCCGCAACGCGTCATGCATGTCGATCTGGACTACGTCTATGACCGCGATCGCGCACAGCAGCGCCGCAACCTGGATGCCCTCGTCAACCGCGTGGCGCTCAGCGGTGCCACCACCGTCTATCTCCAAGCCTATGCCGACCCGGATGGCGATGGCAACGCCGATGCGCTGTATTTCCCCAACCGGCATCTGCCGATGCGCGAAGACCTGTTCGGCTATGCCGCCGCCCAGTTGAAGAACCGCGCCGGGGTGAAGATCTATGCCTGGATGCCGATGATGGCGTTCAAGGCCAATGTACCCGCCGACTGGTATGTGAAGGAATGGCGCGATGGCCGCGCCCAGCCCGCCAGCCACATCTACACCCGGCTGTCGCCGTTCAATCCGGCGGCGCGGCGTTGGGTCGGCGACCTGTACGAAGATCTGGCCAAGCACGCGGCCTTTGATGGCCTGTTGTTCCACGACGACGGCATCTTGTCGGACTTCGAGGACGCTTCCCCGATGGCGCTGGCCTATGGCCACAAGCATTGGGGGCTGCCGATGAATGTCGCCGCACTGCGCGCCACGCCCGCCGCGCGCCTCGCCTGGGGCCATGACAAGGACGAACTGATGGCCGGGTTCACCGATGAACTCGCTGCCCGCGCCCGTGTCTATCGGTCCTATATCAAGACCGCGCGCAACATCTATTCCCGGCCGATCCTGCAGCCCGATGCCGAAGAATGGTATGCCCAGTCACTGCCGGTGTTCCTGAAACACTATGACTTTGTGGCCGTGGAAGCGATGCCCGCCATGGAGGAAGCCGCCGATGCCGATGCCTGGATGAAGCGGCTCGTCGCCACCGTCGCCGCCACCCCCGGCGCCATGGACAAGACGGTTTTCGAGCTTCAGTCCGTCGATTGGCGCAGCAAGCACGCCGTCACAGCCGGCACATTTTCGCACCAGCTGGCCCTGTTGAAGGCGGCCGGCGTCGAACACATCGGCTATTACCCGGATGACGGCTATACCAACACGCCGCAGCTGGCGATGCTGCAGCAGTCCTTCGCCCTGACCAAACAGCCATGATGTCCCTTCTCACCATCGCCGCCGACGCGCTCGACCTGTTCCGTCATTCGGCGCATGCGCTGCTCGAATCGACACGGCTGATATTCTATTATCCGCTGGTCATGGCCTATGTCTGGATGATCGGCGCGATCATCTTCTATCTCCGCCACGAACGCCGCAAACCCGATGTCTATGGCCCCCTGCCCCAGCTTGGCCGCTACCCCAGCGTCGCCATCGTCATCCCCTGCCACAATGAAGGCGACAATGTCCGCGACACGATCGCGTTCGCCGCGCGGCAGCACTACCCGGATTTCGAAATCATCGCTGTGAATGACGCCAGCAAGGACGACACGCTGAAAATCCTCACCGAACTCGCCGCGCGCACGCCGCGCATGCGGGTCATCAACCTTGCCACCAACCAGGGCAAGGCGATGGGGATGCGCACCGCGGCCATGCTGACCGATGCCGAAATCATCATCGGCATCGATGGCGACAGCCTGTTGTCCCCGGAGGCCACCGCCTGGATGGTCCGCCATTTCGTCGAGGATGCCAGCGTCGGCGCGGTCACCGGCAACCCGCGCGTCCGCAATCGCACCACCCTGCTCGGCCGCATCCAGGTTGGCGAGTTTTCGGCCATCGTCGGCATGATCAAGCGCGCCCAACAGGCCTATGGCCGCATCTTCACGGTATCGGGCGTCATCGCCGGCTTCCGGCGCGAGGCGCTGGCCCAGGTCGGTTATTGGTCAACCGACATGGTGACCGAGGACATCGACATCTCGTGGAAACTCCAGCTTGGCGGCTGGCGTATTCGTTTTGAACCCAATGCCCTGTGCTGGGTGTTGATGCCCGAAAGCGTGCGCGGCCTTTGGAAACAACGCGCCCGCTGGGCCCAGGGGGGTGCCGAAGTGATGATCCGCTATTTCCCGCGCATCATCCGCTGGCGCTCACGCGGATTGTGGCTGCTGGCCGCCGAATATTGGGTCAGCGTCGCCTGGGCCTATCTGCTGGCACTCGCGCTCATCGCGGCGTTCGTTCACATCGCGCTGCCCGATCCCTTCGGCTGGGCCGTCGATGTCATGCCGCGCTGGTTCGGCGTGCTGCTGTCGGTGACCTGCCTGTTCCAATTTGGTGCATCGCTGTTCATCGACAGCCGCTACGAGGCCCGCGCCGGCGGCCTTGGTCGTTATTATTTCTGGATCATCTGGTACCCGATCGCATATTGGGCGATCGGCGTCAGCACGGCACTGGTCGGCGTCTATCGGGCGCTCGGCCGCAAGAACGGCAAGGCGGCCATCTGGGGCGCCAGCGATCGAGGGTTGCAACCATCATGACATCGCTCATCATCAACATGCCGCACCTGCAAAGCCCCCGGCAACGGCATGGCGCCATGGTCCTGTCCATGCTGTGCTGGGGCTGGTTCCTGATGCCGCTGGTCATTGTGACCGGCTGGTTGCTGGGTTTCCACGCCTTCGCCCAGGAAATCGTCTGGCTCGGCGGCTGGAAAAGCCTGATCAAACTGGGCGAATTTTCATCGACGATGTTCGTCTCGCTGGTCGCTGGCTGGACGCTGTGGACGGTCCTCGACATGCGCCGTACCCGGCCTCGGCTGGCCCCCGTCGCGCCGGCCATCGATGCCGCGACCGCGCTCGGTGCCAACGCGGCCGAGGTTGACGCGGCGCGCGGCGCCCGCATCACCACCGTCCATTTCACCCCGAATGGCAGCGTCGCCGCGGTCAGCATCGATCGGCCCGCAGGCCGGGTGCAACGTCGCGCGACGCGCACCCGCCGCGCCGCCTGAGACTGGCGCAAACTGGATCAGGCGCGGTGGAAATGCCGCGCGCGTTCCTGGCTGCGCTTGACCGGCCACCCCCATTGGCCTAAGCGATCCCCGTCCCCAAACGGGGGAGCGCGCGTCCACGGATGCACGCCGGCCGGCGAGGTTTCGCCCGCCGGCGTAATTTCGTTTGGAGGCGAGCCCCTTAAACAGGAATTGAAAACACTTGTTCGACAGCCTTTCCGATCGCCTTGGCAGCGTCTTTGAGAAACTCCGGGGCCGCGGTGCGCTCACGGAACTCGATGTGCGTGCGGCGATGCGGGAAGTGCGGATTGCGCTGCTCGAGGCCGATGTCGCGCTGCCGGTCGCCAAGCAATTCGTCGAGGACGTAACCGCCCGCGCCATCGGTGCGGAGGTGACACGCTCGGTCACCCCCGGCCAGCAGGTCGTCAAGATCGTCAACGATGCGCTCGTCGAACTGCTCGGCAGCGAAGCTGTCGGCCTCAACATCGATGTCACGCCCCCGGCCGTCATCATGATGGTCGGCCTGCAGGGCTCGGGCAAGACGACGACGACGGCAAAGCTCGCCAAGCTGCTGACTGAAAAGCACGGCAAGAAGGTGATGATGGCATCGCTCGACGTTGCCCGCCCCGCCGCACAGGAACAGCTGCGCGTGCTCGGCGAACAGGTCAATGTCGCGACCCTGCCGATCGTTGCGGGGCAACAGCCGGTTGCCATCGCCGAACGCGCGCGGTCATCGGCGCGGTTGCAGGGCTTTGACGTCGTCCTGCTCGATACCGCCGGCCGCCTGAACGTCGATACCGCGCTTATGGCCGAAATGGCGGCCATCGCCAGCGCGACGACGCCCGATGAAATCCTGCTCGTCGTCGATGCGCTCACCGGCCAGGACGCGGTCAACGTGGCCAGCGCCTTCAAGGCCGAAGTGCCGCTGACCGGCGTCGTTCTTACCCGCATGGACGGCGATGCCCGTGGCGGCGCCGCGCTGTCGATGCGCGCCGTCACCGAACGGCCGATCAAATTTGCCGGCACCGGTGAAAAGCTCGACGCGCTCGAAGCGTTCGATCCGCAGCGCGTTGCCGGCCGCATCCTCGGCATGGGCGATATCGTCGGCCTCGTCGAACGCGCCGCCGCCAATATCGAACAGGCCGATGCTGAAAAACTCGCGGCAAAGCTCGCCAAGGGCCAGTTCGATTTCGACGATCTGCGCGGGCAACTGCGGCAGATGAAGGCAATGGGCGGCCTGGGCGCGCTTGCCGGCATGTTGCCCGGCATGGCGCAGGCGAAAAAGGCCATGGACAGCGGCGCCGTCGATGAAAAGGTGCTGGGCCGGATGGAAGCGGTCATCTGCTCGATGACGCTGAAGGAACGCGCCAAGCCCGAAATCCTGACGGCAAAGCGCAAGATCCGCATCGCCAAGGGCGCCGGCACCACGGTGCAGGAGGTCAACAAGGTCATCAAGATGCAGCTCGAGATGGCCACCGCGATGAAAAAGCTGCGCAAAATGGGCGGCATGAAGGGCATGGCCGCGATGATGGCCAAGATGGGCGGTGGCGGCGGTGGCCTTGGCGGGCTGGGCGGCCTGCTCGGCGGCGGCATGCCCCCAGGGTTCGACAAGTTCAACAAACGCTAGACAACAACCGGTTAAACGAAGGAAGATACTGAAATGGCATTGGCAATTCGCCTCGCACGTGGCGGCATGAAAAAGCGTCCCTACTACCGCATCGTGGTAACGGACTCGCGCAACGCCCGAGACGGCAAGTTCCTGGAAAAGATCGGCACCTACAACCCGCTGCTGCCCAAGGATTCGGCCGAACGCGTCAAGCTCGACACCGATCGTGCCGCGCATTGGCTCGGCGTCGGCGCCCAGCCTTCGGACCGTGTCGCCCGCTTCCTCGATGCCGCCGGCGTGCGCACCCGCGCTGCCCGCGTCAACCTGAAGAAGGGTGAACCGGGCGAAAAGGCCAAGGAACGCGCCCAGATCGTCATCGACAAGGCCGCCGAAGCCGAAGCCGCTGCTGCACAGGCCGAAATCGACGCGAAGGAAGCCGCCGAAGCTGCTGCTGCCGCCGCTGCTGAAGCCGCCGCTGCGCCGGCCGTCGAGGAAGTTGCTGAAGAGGTTGCCGCAGAAGCGCCCGCCGAAACAGCCGCTGAAGAAGCGCCTGCGGAAGCAGCGCCCGCCGACGCCGAAGAGCCCAAGGCCTGATCCGCAAGCACGTCCCCGCCATCGCTGCCGCTTTGGCGGCGGTGCTGGCGTGGACGGCGCTCGGGCATCTGGGCGCGAGCAGGTTCGCGGCGCCGTCGGATGCCGCCGTGGTCGGCATCGATCGCGATGTTGCCGCGGCGCTGCTTTGCCTGGCCGGCGCCCTCGGGCTTGTCCTGCGCCCGGTGCGGGTGCCGGTTGCGGCCCTGCTGATGCTGGCCATCGCCTATGGCCTGTCATTGGCCTGGTTCGCCGGCACGCTGGGCGTTGCCGATCTTGGCCGCGTCGTCATGGCGCTTGGCGCGCTTTACCTGTGCTGGCCACAACTTGTCCCGGCAAAGGCGCCCGATGACCAGTGACGTGACACTTGCCGCCATCGCCGGCGCCCATGGCATCACCGGCGAAGTCCGGCTGAAACTGTTTGCGCAAGGGCTGGAAAGCCTGACCGTCCACAAGGTGTTCAGCGCCGCCGGTCGCACGCTGACGCTCAAATCCATCCGCCCCGACAAGATCGGCGCCGTGGCGCGCTTTGCCGAAATCAGCGACCGCACCGCCGCCGAAAACCTGCGCGGCACCCTGCTCACCGTGCCGCGCGACAGCCTGCCACCGCTCGGCGAGGGCGAATATTATCACGCCGACATCATCGGCCTGCCGGTGGTGACATTGGCCGGCGACGCGGTCGGCACGGTGACAGCCATCGAAAACTACAACGCCGGCGACATACTGGAAATCACCCTGCCCGACGGCAAGACCAGCATGGTCCCCTTCCGCCCGCCGGCGGTCCCGTCGGTTGGCGAAAGCGTTGTTGTCGATCCCGAGTGGCTGGTCTGAAATGACCGCTCCGACCGCGGGCTGGGCGGCGACCGTCCTCACCCTCTACCCGGAAATGTTCCCCGGAACACTTGGCCACAGCCTTGCCGGCCGGGCGCTTGTCGATGGCTTGTGGTCCTGCACCGCCCGCAATATCCGCGATTTCGCCACCGACAAGCATCGCAGCGTCGATGATACACCGGCCGGCGGTGGCCCGGGCATGGTGTTGCGCGCCGATGTCGTCGCGGCGGCGCTGGATGGGGTCGCCAATCGCACGCCGGTCATCGCCCTCACCCCACGCGGCGCACCCCTCACGCAAGCACGGGTACGTGATCTGGCGGCGGGTCCGGGTGTCACCCTGCTGTGTGGCCGCTTCGAAGGATTCGACGAGCGTTTGTTCGAATCCCGCGCCATCGAACAGGTCAGCATCGGCGATTATATCCTGTCCGGCGGCGAGGTTGCCGCCACCGTGCTTCTGGATGCTTGCGTAAGGCTGCTGCCCGGTGTAATGGGCGCGCCCTTGAGCGGTGTGGACGAAAGCTTCGAAACGGGGCTGCTCGAACACCCGCACTATACAAGGCCCCCCGTCTGGGAAGGCCTTGCGATCCCCGAAGTGTTGCGATCGGGGGATCACGCGAAAATCGCCGCATGGCGGTTGGCGCGGTCCGAACAGGACACACGGTCACGGCGACCCGATCTTTGGCAGCGTCATACCGACGCCGCGGATCAGTCGCCCTCTGGCGCGCGACAACAGAAAAAGGAGGAATGAGATGAATCTCATCCAGACGATCGAAGCTGAAAACATTGCCAAGGCCGTTGCAAAGCGCGCCATCCCCCAGTTCCGCGCCGGTGACACCCTCCGCGTCGGCGTGCGCGTCGTCGAAGGCGAACGCACCCGCGTCCAGAATTACGAAGGCGTCTGCATCGCCCGTTCCAACTGCGGCATGGGATCTTCGTTCACCGTACGTAAAATCAGCTTCGGCGAAGGCGTGGAGCGTGTATTCCCGCTTTATTCCCCCAGCATCGAAGCCATCGAGGTCGTCCGCCGCGGTGTCGTTCGGCGCGCCAAGCTTTATTATCTGCGTGGCCGCTCGGGCAAGTCGGCGCGTATCGTCGAAAAGCGTTTGCCGCGCGTGTAATGCGCAGCGCGCCCTTGCGCAGCATGGCTGCGTAAGGAGTCGCGCAAGCACGGCCGGCGGGGCGGCGGGGAAACCCGCCGAACCCGTCCGACGCAGGCGCGGGCTTTGCCGGCGCCTTTTGCTTGTCTGGCCGCCACGCATCAAACAATCCACCACCAGTGCCCATCACACGCCCAACCGCGCTTCCCCCTCCGGGCTCTGTCCCCTAAGAGGGTCCGCGTGACAGCCCCCCTGCCCCCGATACCCGCCGACCTGCCCACCCAGGGCCGCATCGAGCGCGGTTTCCACCATCTGCCGATCCGCGTCTATTTCGAGGACACGGACCTGACGGGCATCGTCTATCACGCCAATTATCTGCGTTACATGGAGCGCGCCCGTACCGAAATGCTGCGGCTGTCCGGCGTCATCCACACCGAGATGATGGCCGCCGACACCGGTTATTATGCCGTCCATGAAATGAAGATCACCTGGCACCGCCCGGCCCGGCTCGATGACGAATTGACCGTCGTTACCCATGTCACCAAGGTTCGCGCCGCCGCCACCTGCCTCGTCCATGACGTTATGCGCGGCGACCAACTGCTTTGCGCCGCCACCGTCACCGCTGCGTTTCTCGATATGGAAGGCCGCCCGCGCCGCCAGTCGAAGCTGTGGCACGACCGCTTTACCCTCCTCATGCAACAGGCCGCTGTTCAATAATGGATCCCATCACCAAAGCCGCCGCCGATCTCAGCCCCTGGGCGCTGTTTATCGAGGCCGATATCGTCGTCAAACTGGTCATGTTGGGGCTGCTCGCCGCCAGCGTCTGGTCCTGGGCGATCATCTTTGAACGCTCGCGCCTGCTGAAGGCGATCAACAATCAGGCCAAACAGTTCGAAGACTGGTTCTGGAAGGCCGAAAGCCTTGATGCGCTGTATGACCCCGCCGCCAAGGCAAAGCACCCCAGCGCCCGCATGTTCGTTGCCGGGATGAACGAATGGCGCCGCAGCGTGGCGCGCGGCCGCATCGATCGTGAAGGCGTGCGCGCCCGGCTGGCATCGGTCACCCAGGTCAGCATCACCCGCGAAATCGATGATCTGGGCGACAAGCTCAACATTCTCGCCACCATCGGCGCCGTCGCGCCGTTCGTCGGCCTGTTCGGCACCGTCTGGGGCATCATGCGCAGTTTCACCTCCATTGCCGCATCGCAGAACACCACGCTCGCCGTGGTGGCGCCGGGCATTGCCGAGGCGCTGTTCGCCACCGCCATCGGGCTGTTCGCCGCCATTCCGGCGGTGATCGGCTACAACCGGCTGCTGCACAATGTCGGCCGCCTCGAAGCGCGGCTGAACGCCTTTTCCGAGGAATTCCAGGGGCTGTTGTCGCGCCAGCTCGACGGCATGGAAGAAAAATAACCGATGGCCATGGGTTCCCCAAAGCGCCACGGCCGTCGGCAGCCGATGGCGGATATCAACATCACGCCGATGGTCGATGTGATGCTGGTGCTGCTGATCATCTTCATGGTGACGGCGCCGCTGCTCGTCACCGGCGTGCCGATCGACCTGCCGGACAGCAAGGCCAAGGCGCTGAAATCGGATGAGGCGCCGATCCAGGTCAGCATCGATGCTACGGGCCAGGTGTTCATCGACAAGCAGGCGATCCCCGCCGCTGGGCTGGCGACCAAGATGGGCGCCATCCGCGAGGCACGTTCGGGCGCCGGCGACGAACCACGCGTCTATGTGCGCGCCGATCGCCGGCTCGACTATGGGCGCGTGATGGAAATTGTCGGCGAGGTTTCGGCCGCGGGCTTCCGCAAGGTCGCGCTGGTATCCGACAGCCGCGCCCCGGCGCGTGCTGCCCCAGGCGACGCCCCCGCCGACAAGGCGCCCTGACCGGATGGGCCGCGCTCGGTGACAGTCATCACGCCTGATCGGCTCGGCGCCATGGCGACAGCGCAATCGCCATCGGAGGGCCGCGCCGTTGCCATCGCGCTGCTCGCCCATGTCCTGCTGCTGGCCGCGCTCAGCCTTGGTTGGCAATGGAGCCAACACGACCTGGCTCCCGCCGACGAAATGGTGCCGGTCGAATTCGTCGACATCGCCGACGCACCGCGCGTCACCGAAGCGCCAAAACCATCGATCAAGGCGGCCCCGCAGGAAACCACGGCACCCGCCGAACCCGCACCGCCGACACCCGACACCGCGCCGCCAACCCCCACCGATGCCGTGCCCTTGCCCGATAAAAAGCCGGAACCGCCCGAAAAGCCAAAGCCTGAAAAGGCCAAGCCGGAATCAAAACCGCTCGATATGTCGACGCTCAGCAACCTGATCGACAAGGCGCTGCCCAAATCCAGGACCAAGCCGCTCGATACATCGTCGCTGGCCAAAAGTATCGCCGCCGCCCAGCCAAAGAACGCTACCATCGATCCACGCGCCGCCGCCACGCTGGCGCAGGCGATCAAGTCCCAGGTTGCGCCCTGCTGGAACCCGCCGATCGGCGGTGCCGATGTCCGCAAGATGACCGTGCTGATCCGGGCCGATTTCGGCCGCGACGGGCGGCTGATCGGGGTGCCGTCGGTCGTGTCGCAAACCGGGGTGACGGCCGGCAACGGCGATTATGCCCGCGCCTTTGCCGAAACCGCGCGCCGCGCCGTGCTGCGCTGTTCACCGTTGAAACTGCCCGCCGACATGTATGACCTGTGGAAATCGGCGATCATCAATTTCGACCCGGAAAGCATGACGTGATCGACGGTGGCGGCGCTGTTCTGAAACCGCGCGCCGGTGTTCAGCAACGCGTCCGCCTGCATCGCCATGGCCAAATCAACATTATGATTTGTCTCACCCCTCCCCAATTTGCTGTTACGGTGCTACATGTTGAAAATGCGTAACCCGGTCCGTCTCCTTGCTGCCTTTGGGGCGGTTGCTTTTGCGGCACAGGTCCAGGCGGAACCGATCCGCGTCGATATCAACTCTGGCATCGCCCAGCCGCTGCCAATTGCCGTGCCGGTGTTCGCAACACCGCTCGCGACACCGACGGAGGCCGGCACCACGGCCGAACTGGGTGATCGCATCGCCAGCGTGATCGCCAATGATCTGAAATCATCGGGACTGTTCAAGCCGCTCGATCGCGCCGCCTACACAACGACGGTCACGATCCCCAGCGTCACCCGCCCGGAATTCGCCAGCTGGCGCACCATCGCTGCCCAGGCACTTGTCACCGGCAGCGTCACCGCAAATCCCGATGGCGGCCTGACCCTGGCCTGTTATGTCTATGACGTATTCTCTACCGAAGAACTGGCACGACAGGGCTTTGTCACCACCGCCGCAGGCTGGCGCCGCGCCGCCCATAAGTGCGCCGATCTGGTCTATTCGCGGCTGACCGGCGAATCGGGCTATTTCGACAGCCGCATCGTCTATGTCTCCGAAACCGGGTCGCGCACCAAACGCATCAAGCGGCTGGCGGTGATGGACCAGGATGGCGCCGGCCACCGTTTCCTCACCAGCGGCCAGAACCTGGTGCTGACGCCGCGTTTTGCCCCCAACCAGCAGACGATCACCTATATGTCGTTCGAGGGTAATCGCCCCCGCGTCTGGCTTTACACGCTCGGCACCGGGCGCCAGCAGGCCATCGGCGATTTCCCCAACATGAGCTTTGCGCCGCGATTCTCGCCAGATGGCAGCAATCTGGTCTTTTCCATGTCGATCGGCGGCAATACCGATATCTACCGGCTCGATCTTGGCAGCCGCAAGCTGACCCGGCTGACCAACCAGCCCGGCATCGATACCAGCCCCAGCTATTCGCCCGACGGCGCCCGCATCGTCTTTGAAAGCGACCGTGGCGGCAGCCAGCAACTGTATGTCATGAACGCCGATGGTTCGGGCGAGCAACGCATCAGCTTTGGCGAAGGCCGCGCCGCTTCGCCGGTCTGGAGCCCGCGCGGCGACGTCATTGCCTTCACGCGCTTCGGCGGCAGCCGTTTTTCCATCGGTGTCATGCGGCCTGATGGCTCCGGGGAACGCCTGCTCACCAATGCCTATCAGGACGAAGGCCCGACCTGGTCACCCAATGGCCGGGTCATCCTGTTTTTCCGTACCACCCGCGGCGGTTCGGCCAATTTATATTCCGTCGACCTGTCGGGCCAGAATGAGCGCAAGGTGCCAACCCCGCTCGATGGCTCCGATCCGGCCTGGTCGCCGCTATTGCCCTGACACAATCCGTATCTAGAAAGGGATCCATCGGGGATCCGATCAACCAGGAAAGGTTTATCTCATGAAGCGTTCGTTCGCCCTGCCCCTCACCGCACTGCTGGTCATCGGCGTGTCCGGTTGCGCCACCAAGCCCAAGGTGCTGCCGCCGACTCCGCCAACCACGGCCGCCGTGCAGCCGCCGGCAGCCCAGGGGCCCGCAGAAAGCGCGTCGACCGAGCAGGTGACATCGACAATCGTGCCGGGATCGGCCGCGGATTTCGTCGCCCAGTCCGGATCGGACCATGTGCTGTTCGGCTATGACAGCTATGAACTCGACGACGAGGCGCGCACCATCCTTGGCAAGCAGGCCGAATGGCTGGCCCGCTATGGATCGGTCAGCGTGACCGTCGAAGGCCATGCCGATGAACGTGGCACCCGCGAATATAACCTCGCACTGGGCGAACGCCGCGCCATTGCGGCCAAGAACTTCCTGGCCGCACAGGGCGTGGACAGTGGCCGCATGACGACCATCAGCTATGGCAAGGAACGCCCTGCCGTCGATGGCTCCGATGAAGCAGCCTGGGCCCAGAACCGCCGTGCCGTCAGCGTGGTGATGACCCGCTGACGCATCGGCCAGTGATGATGGGGCGCATTGGTGCGTGGTTCCGCCTGTATCCACAGGCATGCCGCGCACCAAGGCTTTCCCCTACCATCAAAACCGCTTAGCCAGCGCCCATGCGCATCATCTTCATGGGAACACCGCCCTTTGCCGTGCCGGCGCTCGATGCGCTGGTGACGGCCGGGCATGATGTCATCGCCGTCTATACCCGCGCGCCGCAACCGGCGGGGCGCGGCAAGACACTCGCCAAATCGGCGGTGCATGATCGGGCCGAAGCACTCGGCATCCCCGTCCACACCCCGCGCACCCTGCGCGCCGAAGACGCCCAGGCCGAATTTGCAGCGCTGGGTGCCGATGTTGCCATTGTCGCCGCCTATGGGCTGCTGCTGCCGCAGGCGGTGCTCGATGCGCCGCGGCACGGCTGCCTCAACATCCACGCCTCTCTGCTGCCGCGCTGGCGCGGTGCGGCGCCGATCCAGCGCGCCATCCTTGCCGGCGATGCCACAACCGGCGTCACCATCATGCAGATGGAGGCAGGGCTCGATACCGGGCCGATGATCGCCCATGCCGCAACGCCGATCGACCGCAAGACCGCAGGTGTGCTCACCACCGAACTGGCAACGATGGGTGCCAAATTGCTGGCCGATGTGCTCGCCACTCCCTTGCTCGACAATCGCTGGCCCGCCACACCACAGCCCGATACCGGCGCAACCCATGCGCCAAAAATCACCAAGGCCGAGGCACAGCTCGATTTCAACCAGCCCGCCGCCGTGCTGGAACGCTGCGTCCGCGCCTATAATCCCGCCCCGGGCGCCTGGTGCGAAATTGCCGGTGAACGCGTGAAAATCCTGCAATCCGAAATCATTGCCGGCACTTTCCAGCCCGGCTTGATAAACGCTGATTTCACCATCGGCACCAGTGATGGCGCGCTGCGTCCCACGATCGTCCAGCGCCCTGGAAAGCCGGCGATGCCGATCCGTGATCTACTCAACGGCTGGTCCATCCCGGCTGGCACGCGGGCTACGCCGGCGCCGTGAACCGCTACCGCATAACCGTCGAATTCGATGGCCGGCCCTTTGTCGGCTGGCAGCGGCAGCGCAACGGCGCCTCGGTGCAGGGCGCCATCGAAACCGCGATCCATGCGATCTGCGGCGAAACCACCGCTGTCCATGGCGCCGGCCGCACCGATGCGGGCGTTCACGCCGCCGCCATGATGGCGCATTTCGATCTTGATCGCGCCATGCCGCCATTCCGCCTCGCGGCCGCCATCAACGCGCATCTCCGGCCACTTCCCATTGCCGTACTGGCCTGCGAACCGGCGCCGGATTTTCATGCCCGTTTCGACTGTATAGGCCGCGCCTATCGCTACACCATCATCAACCGCCGCGCCCCGCTGACCATCGACAAGGGCCTTGCCTGGCAGGTGCCGAGTCCCCTCGACGCCAACGCCATGCACGCCGCCGCGCAATTGCTGGTCGGCAAGCACGACTTCACCACTTTTCGGTCGACCGCCTGCCAATCGGCGTCACCGGTAAAAACCCTTGATCGCCTCGATGTCCACCGCGAAGGCGATCGTGTCATCATCGATGCCCGGGCCCAATCATTTCTGCACCATCAGGTCCGGTCGATGACCGGCTGCCTCAAGCTTGTCGGCCAGGGCCGCTGGACAGCAGCCGACCTTGCCGCCGCACTCGCCGCCCGCAATCGCGCCGCTTTGGGCCTCAACGCGCCCCCGGATGGCTTAATGTTTGTCAACGCATGCTACTGAAAAGTGTCGGCAGGCTTTACAACAGATGAATACGCCTTTTCGACGGCCGCTGCGATTCCAACTGCTTCCACCCTTTCGTTTTGATGGCACGAATCTTGCTTAACAAATCGCATAGCCACAATCGAACAAGTGGCGGATGCGGGATGGCCATGGCACTGAACGAATTTCGAAAGATGCTAAGGCTCAGGCCCCAGTTCCTACTCTGGGTTGTGGGGCTTTCGATTGGCATCATCATCGGCACAACACTGGCCGTGGAACTGACCGCGTCAAAATCAGCCGATAGCCAGACCAGCGCCGCAAGCTGATTTAACAGTCTCTCGCACCCGCCAGGCTCAGGATAAGCCAATCTCCCGCAACCGTTCGTGCAGGAAAGCGTCGGCGGTAATATCAGGCCATTGCGCCTTCCCGCCCGGCATCGTCTCGATCCGATAATCCGGCCGAAAATGCAGGAAAAACGGCGTTGAATAGCGCGGCACGCCGGCACGTTCCGGCGCCGGATTGACCACGCGGTGGGTCGTGGAAGGCAACCGCCCACCCGTCAGCCGTTGCAGCATATCGCCGATATTGCAGACAAGACTGCCTGCGGGGGCGGCGATATCGCGCCACACACCGTCCCGGTCCAGCAGCTGCAACCCGGCCTCTTCTGCACCGAGCAGCAAGGTGATGACGTTGATATCCTCATGCGCCCCCGCCCGGATGGCATCGGCGCCCGGCGCCACCGGCGGATAGTGCAACAGCCGCAGGATCGAATTGCCATCCCGCACCGGATCAACAAAAAAGTCCGGCGACTGGCCCAGATGCACTGCGATCGCACGTAGCATCCGAGCGCCTGCCGCATCGAGCGCCGCGAACAGCGCCGATACCGCCGACCGAAACCCCGGCAGTTGCGGCGGCCAGACATTTGGCGGCATCGTGCCGGCATTGGGGTGGCCGGGCGGCAGATCCCGGCCGACATGCCAGAATTCCTTCAAGTCGGACCGCGCCGCCCCCTTGGCGACCTCCACGCCGAACGGCGTCATGCCGCGCTGCCCACGACCGCCTTCGACGACGAGCTGGCGCTTTTCCGCGTCGGGCAGGGCAAACAACGCCTTGGTTTCCGCCAACGCCCGATCGATGATCGCATCCGCAATGCCATGATCGCTGACCACGGCAAACCCGGTGCGCGCAAACGCATCACCAAAGCGCGCCGCGGCGGCCGGCAGATCGGTATCGACAAGGTTGAGCGGAATCGGCTGGATATCGGCGATGGTCATGGGGCTCCTTTGCCTCAACCCGCACACCAAAAACAGCCCCGGCGCGCGGTTACTGGCGGCGCTACGCGGCTTTTCACATTTGGCATCGCCGATCTCTTGCCGCAAAAAGCCCGAACGCAAGAGAAGAGGATAGCAATGTTGACGGTCCAGAAGCCTGCCAAAGCGAATAATTGCAGCCTGAAAACCAGTATCGCTTGCGCCGCAATGGCTGTGCTGGGTGCCAGCGCCGCAGCAGCAGCCCCCATCCCTGCCCCTGTCGCCGATATGATCGATGCAGCGGCAGGCGACCCGGCGCAATTAAAGGTCATCGCCGACATTGCCCGCAAGACCAATCCGGATTCCATCGCGGAAATCGACGCGAAAATCGCCCGCATCACCAGCGCCGCGGCCGAGGCGAAGCAGACGAAACTCGCTTCCCAGTCGTTGCTGCAGGGCTGGAGCGGATCGGGCGAAATCGGTGCTTTTGCATCCAGCGGCAACACCAACAACACCGGCGTTGTCGTGGGCGTGAAACTGGCCAAGGAAACTCGCCGCTGGAAGCATAGCCTGAATGGCATCGTCGATTATCAACGCCAAAGCGGTGTCACGTCCAAGGAACGCTACCTCGCTGGCTATGAAGGCCATTACAAGATCTCTCCACGCTTCTACGCCTTGCTGACCCTCGCCTATGACCGCGACAAATTCTCGGGCTTTAACAGCCGTTTCGCCGAATCGCTGGGGCTGGGCTACAAGATCATCGACACAGCAAACTTCAAGCTTTCGGGAGAAGCCGGCCCCGCGCTGCGCCAGACCCATTTCACCAACGGCGTTCGCGATAACGCAATCACGGCACGCGGCGCCGGCAATCTGTGGTGGCAAATCAGGCCCGGCATTGCCTTTACCGAAGACGCATCGGCGTTCTACGGCAGTTTCAACACGTCATTCCAATCGCTGACAGCTCTCACCGCCAAGCTGAACGGTGCACTGTCGGCCCGCGCCTCTTTCCAGGTCAACACCGAGTCGAACCCGCCACTCGGGCGCCGCAAGTCCGACACGACGAGCCGGCTCTCGCTCGTCTACGGCTTTTGATCGTGCCGCCAACAAGGCCGATCAGGCGCAGATCGGCGCTGGCAAGCCGTTGAAGTTACAACGGTAAACAAATGTGTCACCGGCATGGGGTTCCACCGCCCGGCGTTCGGGTGAAAGCCCCTCGCTGGCGGTGGTGATGAACATCAGATCAAGCGCCGCGCCGCCAAACGCCACACAGGTCACCTGCGAAACCGGCAAGAGTATCTGCGAAACCACGTCGCCATCGGGCGCATAACCCGTCACCCGACCCGATCCCCATTCGGCGTTCCACACCCGCCCGGCGGCATCGACATCCGACCCATCCGGAAACGCATCGCCCGACAGCGACGCGAAATGGCTGCGGTTGGATAAAGTGCCGTCGCTGCTGCAATCGAAACGGACGATTTCCCGGGTTGGCGTATCGGTAAAATACAGCTGGCTGCCATCTGGCGAAAAACAGATCGAATTGCTGATCCTGATCCCATCGAACAGCATCGCCGCCGGGCGGCCATCGCTCGCGTCGAGCCGATACAAGGCCCCCTTGTGCGCCGGCGCCTGCCTGGCATCCTCGACCATGCTGCCCGCCCAGAACCGGCCGGCACGGTCGGCGCGGCCGTCGTTCATGCGGATGCCGCGATAGTCGGGCTCGGTCCGGTGCAACCACTCAATCGCGCCGGTTGCAGGGCAAAACCGCGCAAAGCCGCTGGCAAAGGCACAAAGCAGTGTCGCCGGATCGGACGTGAGGCCAAAAGAGCCAAGCCGCTCGGGCAAGCCATGCCGAACCAGCGTTGCCGCGTCATGGTCCCAGCACAATAGCTGCGCGCTCTGGATGTCGGTGAACCACAGGCATCCGATCCGCGCATCCCAGACCGGCCCTTCGCCAAGCACGCATTGCGACGGGATGATCGCGACAGCTTCGAATGCCAGATCGGCCATCGGCGCGCCTCCAGAACAACGGCAGGGCTGGCATGCTGACGACGGCCTGCGTGTCCGTCAATCTGGTGCCTGTAATCGGCAAAATGGATGGTAGCGAAGGAGGGATTTGAACCCCCGACCCCAGGATTATGATTCCCGTGCTCTAACCAACTGAGCTACTTCGCCACACCATCCGCCCGATCCTTACGGCTGCGGGAGCGCGGCCTATAATGCGCCACCCCCTCCCCGGTCAACCACCGTTGCACGCCGCGCCGGCAACTTGCCGCGCTTGGCGCGCGCGCTGCACCTGCTACAGCATGGCAATGTCCACTACTCCCGCCCCTGCCCGCTGGTCCATTGCCATCCATGGCGGCTCCGGCACCATGACCAGGGCCAGCCTTTCCGGCGCCCATGAAGCCGGTTGCCGCGCCGGTCTGGCGACGGCGCTGGCCGCGGGGCAAGCGGTTCTGGCGGCTGGCGGCGCCGCGCTCGACGCCGTCGAAGCCGCCGTTATGGTGCTGGAGGACGACCCGCTGTTCAACGCCGGGCGCGGCGCGGTGTTCACCGCCGAAGGCCGCACCGAGCTCGACGCCGCCATCATGGCGGGCGCCAACCGCGCGGCCGGGGCCGTTGCCGGGGTAACGCGGACCCGAAACCCCATCCGCCTGGCGCGTGCCGTCATGGAACAGACGCCGCACGTGCTGCTGGCCCGGGAAGGCGCCGATGTGTTTGCGCTCGAAACCGGGCTTGAACAGGTCGATCCGGCCTGGTTCCACACCGAAGCGCGCTGGCAGGCGCTGCAATCGATGAAGGCGGCGGCAGCGCGCGGGGAGCCATTGTTCGACGCCAATCTGAAATATGGCACCGTCGGCGCCGTGGCGCTGGACAATGCCGGGCATGTCGCCGCCGCAACCTCCACCGGCGGGCTGACCGGAAAGCGTTGGGGCCGCATCGGCGATTCGCCGCTGATCGGCGCCGGCACCTGGGCCGATGACCGGGCCGCGGCAATATCAGCAACCGGGTCGGGCGAATATTTCATGCGCACCGCCGCCGCGCATGAGATCACCGCCCGCATCCGGATGCTGGGCGAATCGCCGCAGGCCGCCGCCGATGCCGTGGTGCGCGGCGAACTGAAATCGATGGGCGGCGATGGCGGCATCATCTTCGCCGGCGCCGATGGCAGTTGCGGCTGGTCATTCAGCACGCCTGGCATGTTCCGCGCCCGCGCCAGTGCCGCCGGCGATTCGCTGGTGGCAATCTTTGACGACGAGCCATAAAGTCCCGCTCAATTTGAGGGTTGCCAGCGATGCCCGGCTTGCGCACACCCGGCCCATAGTTTGAGGAAACGCCCGATGTCGATGCCCGCCATTTTCAAGAACCGCCTGTCGATCCCCGCCATCGGTTCGCCATTGTTCATCATTTCCGGGCCGGAGCTGGTGATGGCACAATGCCGCGCCGGCATCGTCGGCAGCTTTCCCAGCCTCAACGCCCGCCCCATCGAGCAGTTTGAAGAATGGCTGCAACGCCTCAACACCGAATTGACGCCGCAAGACGCGCCCTATGCGGTCAATTTGATCGTCCACAAATCCAATGACCGGTTGATGGACGATCTCGCTTTGTGCGTGAAATACAAGGTGCCGTTGATCATCACATCGCTGGGTGCGCGCGAGGATGTGAACGAAGCCATCCACAGTTATGGCGGCATTGTCATGCACGACATCATCAGCAATCGATTTGCCCGCAAGGCGATTGAAAAGGGCGCCGATGGCCTGATCGCCGTCGCAGCCGGCGCCGGTGGCCATGCCGGCACCATCTCGCCCTTCGCGCTCGTGCAGGAAATCCGGCAATGGTTCGACGGACCGCTGGCGCTGTCCGGCTCCATCGCCAATGGTGCAGCCGTGCTCGCTGCCGAGGCCATGGGCGCCGATTTCGGCTATATAGGTTCGGCCTTCATCGCCACCGCCGAGGCCCGCGCGGCCCAGGATTACAAGGATATGATCGTCGGCTCTGCGGCTGCCGACATCGTCTATTCCAACCTGTTCACCGGTGTGCACGGCAATTACCTGCGCCCGTCCATCGTCAACGCCGGCATGGACCCCGACAATCTGCCCGAAAGCGATCCCAGCGCCATGAACTTCGGCAGCGGCGGCAGCAGCAAGGCCAAGGCGTGGAAGGACATCTGGGGCTGCGGTCAGGGCATCGGCGCCATCAACGAGGTGCTGCCCGCCGGGCAATTGGTGGCGCGGCTGGTTTCAGAGTATAATACCGCCAAGGCACGGCTTACCGGCAATCATGCCGAAGCGATCGCAGCGGAGTAACAGCCATGATCGGCAACATGGAACTTTCGGCGCGCGGCAAGCTTCTATGGGTGCTCGGCGCGGTCGTCGTCGGCTTCGCCAGCCAGTACTGCTTGAACTATGGCATTTGCGCCACGCCGTTCTGATACGAAGCTTCGCAAGCCTCTTTCTGCTGTACCGGAAACCTGCCTAAACTGGCACTCATTCCACTCATAGGGGCCGGTCGTCATGGAACTCGCCATATCTGTCGAAACCGTCTGCCGCATCATCCTGCGCGCCCGCGAATATGAAGCGCTGATCCCCGATACAGACCCCGACGAAGGCTCCAACCCGACCGATGACGGCGGTATCGATGCCATCGAGGATGATGGCGAAAACCCCAGCGAGGCCGAATTGCGCGCCATCGTCGATGATCTGGCCGATGACGAGCAAGCCGAAGTCATCGCGCTCGCCATGGTCGGCCGCGGCGTCTTCGATGCGAGCGAATGGACCGACGCGATGGAGGCTGCCAGCGAGGAACTGGACAGCCCCGCCGACTGGATGCTCGAACAACCGACCTTCAGCACCGATCTGGAATCGGGGCTGGCGGCATTCGATCTCAGCTGCGACGGGCTGGGCACGGTCGTTTAAGCAAACACGGGCGTCTAAGCAAACACGTCTCAGCTATCACCGGCCCTCGCCGGCCGGCATCAATGGCTACATGCGTTCCGAACGCCGTGGCGCCACGCGCTCAGCGGCCGCCGGCGGCGCAGCGGCGCGGGATTTGACCCCAAGCGAGATCAGCAGCGACGACGACACAAAGATCGACGAATAGGTGCCGACCACGATCCCCAGCATCATCGCGGCGGTAAAGCCAAAGATCACATCCGGCCCCAGCAGCAGCATGGACGCCAGCGCGGCGAGCAGCGTCACCGATGTCATCACCGTGCGCGGCAGCGTTTCATTGACCGAAAGATCGATGATCGAGCCAATATCCATCGATCGATACTTCCGCAGATTTTCGCGGATACGATCATCGATGACCACCTTGTCGTTCAAGGAATACCCAATGATTGTAAGGACTGCCGCGACGACGTTAAGATCGAACTCCAACTGCGTCAGCGCAAAAAAGCCCATGGTCACGACAACGTCATGGATAAGCGCGACGACGGTTGAAATGCCGAAATACCATTCGAAGCGGAACCAGGTGAACAATGCCACCGCCGCCATCGACGCGAGCACCGCCCAGATGCCGCTCTGGATCAATTCACCCGAAACCTTGCCCGAAACCGATTCGACGCGGCGAAAGCTGACATCGCCATAATCGCCCTTCAGCCCGGCCTGCACCTTGGCAACGACCTTCTGCACCGCCGATTGGTCGCCCTCCGGCAGCGGCAGGCGGATCAGGATATTGCGCGGCGTGCCGAACTCTTGCAGCGACGACGTGCCGACACCCAGGCTGTCGACCTGCTTGCGCAAGCCATCGAGCGGCGGCGGCGCCTTGAATTCCACCTCCATGGTCAACCCGCCGACGAAATCGACGCCGAGATTGAGCCCCCGCGCCGCCAGCAGGCCGATGGAGCCCAGCGTCAGCAGCAAGGTCAGCGCAAAGGCAATGTAGCGAACGCGGACGAAGCCGATGTTGGTGTTATCGGGTACGATTTTCAAAGGCATTTCAGCGTCCTAGATGCTCAGCGCGGCCGGCCGCGCCTTGGCGAGCCAGCGCGACACCATCAAACGAACCACAGTCACGGCGGTGAAAACCGATGTCGCGATGCCGATCGACAGCACCACGGCAAAGCCCTTGATGGGCCCCGAACCGAACGAGAACATGATGATGGCCACGATGATGTTGAGGCTGTTGGCATCCCAGATCGTCCGCGTCGCATCGCGAAACCCGACCTCGACCGACGCAATCACACCCCGGCCCTTGCGTCGCTCCTCGCGGATGCGCTCGTTGATCAGCACGTTCGCATCGACCGCAGCGCCGATGGTCAGCACCAACCCCGCGATGCCCGGCAAGGTGAGTGTGAAGCCGGCTGCGGACATGACACCCAGGATGAGGAAGATGTTGATGATCAGCGCCAGCACCGCATAAACGCCGAAGCGGCCATAGGTGAGCACCATGAGCAGCGACACCGCGACCACCGCGACGACCGCCGCAATCGACCCGGCGCGGATCGAATCCGCCCCCAGATCCGGCCCGACGGTACGCTCCTCGACCACCTTCAGTTCGACAGGCAGCTTGCCCGATCGCAGCAAGATGGCGAGATCATTGGCGCTGGCCGTCGTGTAATTACCCTGGATGATACCCGACCCGCCCAAAATCGGCCCGTTGATGACCGGTGCGGAGATCACCTTGTTATCCAGCACGATCGCAAACGGCTTGCCGACATTTTCCTGCGTCGCCTGCGCAAAACGCCGGCCACCGGTTGAATCGAAGCGGAAACTGACCGCCGGCGCGCCATTGTCGTCGCTCGAAACCTGCGAATCGACGAGCTGGTCGCCGGTGATGATGGCGCGGCGCTTGACGACGATGGTGCCGCCTTCCAGCAGCGGCAGGATCTGGCTACCCGGCGGCGTGCGCCCCTGCGCGGCTTCGGCGGGATCGGCGCCGACATCGACCAGCTTGAATTCCAGCTTGGCGGTCTTCCCCAGCAATGCCTTCAGCGCCGACGGGTCCTGCAACCCCGGTACCTGCACGACGATGCGGTTGGCGCCCTGCCGCACGATGGTCGGCTCCCGCGTGCCAAGCTCGTCGATGCGCTTGCGGATGACTTCGACGGCCTGCGCCATCGCATTGTCGATGGAGGCGTTGATGCCGGCATCGGTCTCGGTCATCACGATCTTGTTGCCATCGGTGACGGCAACCTCGACTTCACGCGCGCCCGACAGGCCGGACAGTGGCCTCGTCACCTTTTCCAGCGCGGCGCGCGCCGCATCGACCCGCGTCGGATCGCTGACAATGAAGCTCAACTGGCCATTGGCGGTCGACATGTCGGTATAGGCGACAGCGCCGCCATCGACCTGGCGCAATTCGCTGCGCACCGTGTCTTCCAGCGTTTCCAGCTTGGTCTTGCGCACATCATCGGTGCTGGCTTCCAGCATCAGGTGCGAACCGCCGCGCAGATCGAGCCCCAGGCTCAATTGCTGGTGCGGCAGCAGGGACGGCAGCTTCGCCGCCTGTTGTTCGCTGACGAAATTCGGCAGGGCGTAAGCAACGCCGATCACGATGGCGACGATGATCGTCCAGATCTTCCAGGGGGGAAAGTCGAGCACCGCGTTCAGGCCCCTTTGGCGCTGTCGTTTGCCGCCACCGCCACACCGCGGACGCGAACATCGCCCAGCGTCGATTTCAACGCGCGCACCTTCACCTGCGGGGCGAGTTCGATTTCGACTTCGCCATCCATGACCCGCACCACCTTGCCGACAAGGCCGCCGCCGGTCACGACTTCATCACCCTTTTTGACCGCATCGATCATATTGCGGTGCGCCTTGGCGCGTTGTTGCTGCGGCCGGATCATCAGAAAATAGAAAATCGCGAAAATCGCCAGATAGGGCACAAAAGCGATAAGGCCGGCGGCACCGGCGCCGGCGCCAGTCGCGGCCTGGGCAAAGGCGGGGGATGCAAACATCAAAGGGTGCTTTCTCGGGTCCAGTTTCGGACGGATGCGCGGCTCTAGCTTGTCGGGCGCAGACACGCAACGCCTGTAGGCGAAACCGCGGGGCCTGTAGGCGAACCCGCAGGGCCTGTAGGCGAAACCGCAGGGTCTGCAGGCAAAGCCGAACGTTCCGCTACCTCGGTCATGCCACGTGCCAATCGTCGCCGCGCCCGCTATGGAAACCGGATGACCGATTGCCCCACCCCCGATTCAGATCAACAGCATAGCCTTGCCCGCATCGCCGCAGCGCTCGATCGCCTCGCGCCGAGCCCTGTCGCAGCCGATCCGGCCCAAGGGCAATGGTATGTCTGGAATGCGCAAGGGCTCGCTGCCGTGCCGGCCCCGCGCACCACGCCGCTGGTCCTGTACGCCGGGGTCGATGCGCAAAAGGCGACCCTGTTTGAAAACAGCCGTCGCCACGCTGCCGGCCTGCCAGCGCATGACGTGCTGCTATGGGGTTCGCGCGGCATGGGCAAAAGCTCGCTGGTGCGCGCCGTTCATGCCGCCCTTATCGACGCCGGCGAGGATATTGCGCTGGTGCAGGTTGCCCAGCCCGATCTCGACAGCCTGCCGCTGCTCTTTGCCCGGCTCGCAGCCATCCGGCGCCGCTTCACCATCTTCCTCGATGATCTGTCGCTGGATGGCGAGGCCGGCGCCGCTGCCGCCAACATGCACGCGCTACGATCCTTGCTCGATGGCGGCGTCATGGCCCGACCGGACCATCTGCGCCTTGCCGTCACCTCGAACCGCCGCAATCTGGTGCCGCATCGCATCGCAGACGACGATGGCGCCGATGCCAACCCGCGCGATGCGGCCGATGACAGGCTGGCGCTCGCCGACCGTTTCGGGCTGCGCCTGGGCTTTCACGCCTGTGACCAGCCGACCTATCTGGCAATCTGCGCCAATTACGCGCGCGCCCATGGGCTCGCATTCGATGCAGCGGCGGCGCTCACCTGGGCGGCGGGCCGCGGCGCACGGTCGGGGCGCGTTGCCTGGCAATTCACCGTTGAAACCGCCGGCGCCGCCGGGCTCAGGCTCGATTAGGCTTGTTTACGCCGTATCGACTTGCGGCGGTATTCGTGCATATCTCCCATTACAAAGCGGAAAGACTTTCAGGGGAGAATCTCCGTGCCAAAGTTGATTATGCCGAAGTCGATTGTCCTGGCGTTCATCGCTCTGGTGGCAACGCTCGGCGTCACCTCCCCGGCCAGCGCGCAGTTTCGCGGCCAGGCCGATGGCACCATCAAATGCGAAAGCTGGGATTATCGCCCGGCCTCATGCCCCGTGCCGGGGATCAGCGGCGTGCGGCTGCTCCGCGTGATCGCGGGTGATTGCCAGCCCGGCAACTGGAACCTTGGCCGCAATGGTATCGATGTCCGCAACGGTTGCCGCGCCACGTTCGAATATCAGGCCGGGCGTTATGGCGATGGCCGTCCCGGCTATGCTGATGGCCGTCCCGGCTATGCTGATGGCCATCCCGGCGTGGGTAATGGCCGTCCCGGCGTTGGTAATGGCCGTCCCGGCTATGGCGGCGGCAGGCCCGGCTATGAAACCATCGTCAAATGCGAAAGCTGGAACTACCGCCCCGCCCGTTGTGCCGTCGATGGCCGCGGCGATGTCCGCATACAGCGCGTCATCGCCGGTGATTGCCGTCAGGGCGCCACCTGGGGCTGGGACAACAACGGCATCTGGGTAAACGGCGGCTGCCGTGCCGAATTCGCCGTCAGCAGCGGCAGGGGCAATCGCTATGCCAATGGCGGCTCTCGCAATGACGGTGGCTATTCCAGCATCATCAAATGCGAAAGCTGGGACTATAAGCCGGCGCGCTGCCCCGTTGCCATTCGTGGCGGCGTGTCGATCGATAGAGTCGAGGGCGGTGATTGCGTCCAGGGCCGCACCTGGGGCTGGGATCGCAATTCGATCTGGGTGAACGGCGGCTGCCGCGCCCGCTTCCGGGTCTATTGAAAGCCGGTTGAACCGAAAGGCGGATCGCCATGCGCACCCCGATAAGTGTTGTGGCCGCCACTTCGCTGCTGGTGTCGCAACTCGCCTTTGCAGTGCCGGCGCTGGCACAGCGCGATCGCGGCTATGGCAATCCCGGGAATGGCTATGGCAATCTCATCCGCTGCGAATCATGGCAATATCGCTACAATGAATGCCGCGCCGATACCCGCGGCGGCGTCGATCTGCAGCGGGTCATCGCCGGCGACTGCCGACGCGGCAACTGGGGCTGGCGACAGGGTGAAATCTGGGTGAACAATGGCTGTCGTGCCGAGTTTTCAACGCGACACGACAACAGCGGCTATTACCCCGATGATCGTGACAAGGGCCCGTCCGCCGGCGTCATCGTCGGCGGCGTTGCCATCGTCGCCGGCCTCGCCGCGCTGATCGCCGCGAGCAAGAAAAAGTCGGACGAAAAAGCCGCCGCAAACCAGCAGGCAAACCAACCGGCCAGCGGAAAGTCCCCCGAAACCGCACCGCACACCGGCCATGAACCACCGGCCCGCATCACCGCCAATCTGGACAGCCTCGCCGCCGCTGCTCGCCCGGCCATGAACGTCTGCCTGTCTGGTGCCGCAGCGCAGATCGGCGCGACCGGCGGCACCGAGATCCAGTTGGGCGAGATTTCCGAAATCGTGAAAGGCAATGGCGGCTATCGTTTCCGCATGACCCTGCGCGGCGTCTATCCAGATGAAACCCGCGACATCTCCACCTATTGCCGTGCGACACCTACGGACCTGGTCGAATTGACTTTCGGTTAGGTTCGGCACCCCGCCGCTGCGGCAGATGACCACCTGAACTGCCTGTGCAGTTGCGGCGGCAGGGCATCGCACCCTATATCAGGCCGATGTACCTTCAAAAGGCTTGCCCGTGACCTTTGTCCGCTACACTTGGCGCTTTCTTGTCGGCGTCAAGGATCTGCTCGTCCTGCTGCTGCTCGTCCTGTTTTTCGTCGGGCTGTGGAGCGCGCTCAGCGGTCGCACCCCGCAAAAGGTGCCCGATGGTGGCGCGCTTGTGCTCAATCTTGATGGCGGCATTGTCGATCAGGCGGCGGAAACCACGCCGTTCCAGTTGGCAAGCGGCAGCGACATCGGCAGCCAGCGCGAAATGCGCGACATTCTTGGCGCCATCGACAAGGCCCGCAAGGACAGCCGCATCAAAAGCATCGTCCTCGATCTCGATACGTTCGTCGGCGCCGGCGAAGCCAACCTTCAGTCGATTGCCACGGCGCTGCAGCGGTTCCGGCAGGAAGGCAAGCCGATCTACGCCTATGCCACCGCCTACACCGACGATGGCTATTATCTCGCGGCGCAGGCCAACAAGGTCTGGGTCAACCCATTGGGCGGTGTACTGCTCACCGGCCCCGGCGGCGCCAACCTTTATTTCAAGAAGATTCTCGATAAATTCGATGTCGATGTGAATGTCTTCCGCGTCGGGACCTACAAGGCTGCCGTCGAACCCTTCACCCGGACCGAAAGCTCCCCTGAGGCGCGCGCCGCAAACCAGGCGCTTGTCGACAGCCTTTGGAAAACCTGGCTGGCCGACGTTCATACGGCGCGGCCCGCTGCGGGCGTCAGCGCCTTTATCGCGCAACTGCCCCAACGCCTTGGCGCCGCCGGCGGCGACCAGGCCAAGGCAGCCCAACAGGCCGGTCTTGTCGACGTGATCGGCACTCGCAGCGATTTCGACGCCGCGATGGTCAAGCAGGTCGGCAGCGGCGATCAACGCTCGTTTGGCACCTACAAGGGCGTTTCGCTGGACACCTATCTCGCTGCGAACAAATCGCTGGTGCCCGAAAGCGGCCCGGCGGTAGGCGTCGTCTACGTCACCGGCAACATCGTCGATGGCGAGGCCCCGCGCGGCACCGCCGGCGGCGATACCATCGCCCGCGCCGTGGCACGGGCGATTTCGGACAATGACGACATCAAGGCGCTGGTCGTCCGCGTCGATTCGGGTGGCGGCTCCGTCCTGGCATCGGAACAGATCCGCCAGGCGCTGCTCGATGCCAAAAAGGCCGGCCTCCCGGTCGTCGCCTCCTTCGGCCCGGTCGCGGCGTCCGGCGGCTATTGGGTCGGCACTGCCGCCGATGAAATCTATGCCCAGCCTTCGACGATCACCGGCTCGATCGGCGTGTTCGCCATCATCCCCAGCTTCAACCGCACGCTCGCCGAATATGGCGTTGGCGTCGATGGCGTGAAATCCACGCCTTATTCGGGCGAACCCGATGTGCTGCGCGGGCTGTCGCCTGAGACCAAGGTCATCCTGCAAAGCTCCGTCGAGGATATCTACCGCCGTTTCACCGGCATCGTCGCCGCCGCGCGCAAGATGCCGGTTGCCGATGTCGACAAGGTCGGACAGGGCCGGGTCTGGGCCGGCGAAACCGCGCTGGGCCTGAAACTCGTCGATGGCATGGGCGGTCTCGATGTCGCCGTCGCCGCCGCCGCCAAGCGCGCCGGGCTGAAAGGCGATGTCCGAACCATTGATATCGAAAAACCGCAATCCCCGGTTGTCGCCCTTCTCGAAGGACTCATGGGCGCGGGCGAGGACAGGGACCAGGCCGGCGAAGCGGCTCTCGGTACTGCGCGAGATCCATTCGCCAAGATCGCAGCCGCGTCCCGGATGCGCCTGCTCGCCGCAATCGGTGACTTGCAAGCGATGGCGAGCGGCCCGACCATGCAGGCCGCCTGCCTGGAATGCAGCACCTTGGGTAGCCCACGCACGGCGGCCGCCCGCGATGGTGCCGGCTGGCTGGGCAAATTGGCTTTGCTCACCAGATAGCGCACGCCGGCGCACGCGGTACGGCCGATCCTGCTCTGATGTGCAAAATCGATGACACTCAGAACACAAATCAATTGGTCTTTCCCGGGCCGCCGCCTATTTCTGCGGTGATGCAAGCCGCCGCGGGCAAACTGCCTGCCGCCGCACGGGAAAGACCACACCATGACGACCACACCCGACTATGATTTCGACCTGTTTGTCATCGGGGCCGGTTCGGGCGGCGTCCGCGCCTCCCGCATCGCCGCCGGCCATGGCGTGCGGGTTGCGGTGGCGGAGGAATATCGGGTCGGCGGCACCTGTGTCATCCGCGGCTGCGTGCCGAAAAAGCTGCTCGTCTATGGCGCCCATTTCGCGGAGGATCTGGAGGATGCCCGCCGCTTTGGCTGGCAAATCCACGGCCGCGATTTCGATTGGCCGACTCTGCGCGACAATGTGCTTGCCGAGGTCGACCGGCTGAACGGCATCTATCTGGAAACCCTCGACAACAACAAGGTCACCGTGTTCCACGATCGCGCCACCTTCATCGATCCGCACACGCTCGATGTCGGCGGCAAGCGCGTCACCGCCGCCCGCATCCTGATCGCCACCGGCGCCCGCCCCGCCCTGCCAGATGCACCGGGCGTCGAACATGGCATCACCTCGAACGAGGTCTTCCATCTTGAAAACCTGCCCAAATCCGTGCTCATCGCCGGCGGCGGCTATATCGCCAATGAATTCGCCGGCATCTTCCACGAACTCGGCGTCAAGGTAACGCTGGTCAACCGCGGCGACACCATCCTGCGCGAATGGGACCCTGCCCTGCGCGATCGCCTGCTGACCATTTCCATGGGCAAGGGCATTGATTTCAAGTTCAACTGCAAGCTGAAATCGGTCGAAAAAACCGAAACCGGCATCCGCCTGCACCGCGAAGGCGGGGATCCGCTGGAGGCCGACCTGTTGCTCTGGGCCATCGGTCGCCGTCCCAATGTCGAAGGCCTGGGGCTGGAAGCCGCCGGCGTCGAACTCGATGATCGCGGCGCCATCCGCGTCGATGCCGACAGCAAGACCAATGTCGATCACATCCACGCCGTCGGCGATGTAACGGACCGCATCCAGCTCACCCCCATCGCCATCCGCGAAGGCCATGCCTATGCCGACAGCGTTTTCGGCAACAAGCCGTGGCAGGTCGATTACCGCGCCGTGCCCAGCGCCGTCTTCTCCAACCCGCCATTGGGCAGCGTCGGGCTGTCAGAGGCCACGGCGCGCAACACGCTGGGCAATGTCCGCGTCTACAGCTCCGATTTCCGGCCGATGCGTAACGTCCTCGCCGGCCGCAACGAACGCGCGCTCTACAAACTCATCGTCGAGGAATCGACCGACAAGGTCGTCGGCGCCCATATGCTCGGGCCAGATGCGCCCGAAATCCTGCAAGCCGTCGCCATCGCCATCAAGGCCGGCCTGACCAAGGCGCAATTCGACGACACGGTCGCGCTGCACCCGACGATGAGCGAAGAACTCGTGCTGATGCGATAGGGCTAAGCCTGCGGTCGAGCCCCCTCTCCAGCTTGCGGGCGAGGGGATGATCGCAACCGGTCGTTCTGGCGGTCAAATCGCCGCTACCCCAACCCGCTCCCAAAAAACTGCCCATCCACCACCTGGTCCAGCAGTCCCTCCACCATCGCCGGATCGACCTGCCGGTCCAGCGCCAGCATGGCGAGGCCGTGGACCATGGCCCAGGCCCGCAACACGAACACGCGTTGCTGGGTGTCGTTCAGCCCGCCGTCGAACAGGTCGGCGATGTCGCCGCGCAGTTGGTGCATGGGGCGCAGGGTCGTGGCCTCATGCGCCAGCGGCGTGGTCGCGTACATCAGCCGGAACAGCGCCGGATTGGCCAGTGCAAATCGCACATAGGCACGCCCGACGGCGTTGAAGCCCGCCAACCCCTTGCCAGCGGCAGTACGAGCGGCGGCCTGGGCCATCGCCAATCGATCCGCCCCCTCGCCCGCCAGCGCGAGCAGCAACGCTTGCCGCGATGCGAAATGCCGGTACACCGCCCCGGCGCTCACCCCCACCTCGCGCGCCACTTCGCGCAGGCCCGGCGCCTCGCCGCCGGCCTCCAGCAATTGCAGGCCCGCCTCGATCAACGCCTCGCGCAAATTGCCATGGTGATACGCACGCGGCTCCAATTCGGCGGCAGCCCCGGATTCGATGTTGACAGCGTCTACATGGTTCGACATGATGTGAACACTGTAATCATCGCCAGCCAAACTGCAAGCCGGGAGACGATCTATGGCAACCCTCGCCGAACCACAGGCCGATGTCCGCAACCCGTTCCTCGTCGGCCCCTACGCCCCGGTGGCCGATGAACTGACGGTGGAATCCCTGCCCGTCGCCGGCGCCCTGCCCGAAACGCTGTCCGGCACCTATGTCCGCATCGGGCCGAACCCGGTCACCCCGCCCGATCCGCGTTTCTACCATTGGTTCGCCGGCGATGGCATGGTGCATGGCGTCCGCCTCAACGCCGGCAAGGCCGAATGGTACCGCAACCGCTATGTCCGCTCCACCTGCGTCAGCCAGGCGCTTGGCGAGGCCCCCGCCCCCGGCCCGCGCAACGAACGCACCGATACCGTCAACACCAATGTCATCGGCCACGCCGGCAAGATCCTCGCCATGGTCGAAGCCGGCGGGCTGCCCGTCGAACTCGATACGCTGCTTGGCACCGCGGCGCACAGCAATATGGACGGCACGCTGCGCCTCGGCGGCTTTACCGCCCACCCACACCGCGACCCGGAAACCGGCGAACTCCACGCCATCTGTTATGACGGCGGCAACCGCGAACGCATCCGCTATGTCGTCGTCGGCACCGATGGCCATGTGAGGAAGGAAGTCGCCATCCCCATCGCCGATGGCCCGATGATCCATGATTGCGCCATCACAAAGCGCTTCGTCATCATCCTCGATCTGCCGGTCACCTTCTCCATGGCCTCGGCCCGCGCCGGCGCCGGCTTCCCCTATCGCTGGAACAAGGATCACCCGGCCCGCGTCGGCCTGTTGCCGCGCGATGGCGGCGCCGATGACATCATCTGGTGCGCGGTCGATCCGGCCCAGGTGTTCCACCCGTGCAATGCCTATGATCTGCCCGATGGCCGTGTCGTCATCGATCTGTCGGCGCACGACAAGGTGTTCGACAGCGACATCCCCACCGGCCCCGATTCCACGGTCGTCACCTTCGAACGCTGGACCTGCGACCCCACCACCGGCACCACCGACCGCCGCGTCATCGATGCCCTGCCCCAGGAATTCCCGCGCCTTGATGAACGGTTGACCGGCAAGCCCTATCGCTATGCCTATACCGTCACGCTTGGCGACGGCCGCCCGCAACCCGGCGCGATTTCGGGTGTCATCAAGCATGACCTCGAAACCGGCACCCGCACCACCCATGATTTCGGCCCCGGCTGCATCCCCGGTGAATTCGTGTTCGTGCCGCGCGGCCCCGACGCCGCCGAGGACGATGGCTGGCTGATGGGTCTCGTTGTCGACATGAAGCGCAACGGCACCGATCTCGTGCTGCTCGATGCCCGCGATATCACAGCCGCACCGGTCGCCAGCGTCGCCCTGCCACAGCGCGTGCCACTGGGCTTTCACGGCAACTGGATCGCCTCTGGCTGACAGGCCGGGGCGCCGAAGGGCTTGCACCCCGGCGCCAATCGACGCAAAGCACCCCCGCCATGATCAAAACCAACGCCTGGAGCGCCGATAGCTGGCGCGCACACGAAGCCCGCCAGCTTCCGACCTACCCCGATGCTGCGGCGCTCGCTGCTGTGGAGTCCGAGCTGAAATCCTACCCGCCGCTGGTCTTTGCCGGTGAAGCCCGCGATCTGACGGCGCAACTCGCCGATGTCGAGGCCGGCAAGGCGTTCCTGCTGCAGGGCGGCGATTGCGCCGAAAGTTTCGCCGATTTCCACCCCAACAATATCCGCGACACCTTCCGCGTGCTGTTGCAGATGGCGGTCGTCCTCACCTTTGCCTCCAAGATGCCGGTGGTAAAGGTCGGCCGCATGGCGGGCCAGTTCGCCAAGCCGCGTTCCGGCGATTTCGAGGAAATCGACGGCGTCTCGCTGCCCAGCTATCGCGGCGACAATGTCAACGACATCGCCTTCACCGAAAAAGCGCGGACCCCCGATCCGGAACGCATGCGCACCGGCTATATGCACGCAGCGGCGACGCTCAACCTGCTGCGCGCCTTTGCCAGCGGCGGCTATGCCAATCTCCACCAGGTGCATAAATGGAATCTGGATTTCACCGGGCGCTCGCTCTGGTCGGAGCAATACAAGGCGCTGGCCGATCGCATCGGTGAGGCTTTGGACTTCATGGCCGCCTGCGGCATCAGCCCCGAAACCGTGCCGCAGCTGAAGGGCACCAGCTTCTTCACCAGCCATGAAGCGCTGCTGCTCGGGTACGAACAGGCGATGACCCGGCAGGATTCGCTGACCGGTGACTGGTACGACACCAGCGCGCACATGCTGTGGATCGGCGATCGCACCCGCTTCCCCGGATCGGCGCATGTCGAATTCCTGCGCGGCGTCGGCAATCCATTGGGCCTCAAATGCGGGCCGACGACGGAGCCCGACGACCTGCTCCGCCTGATCGACACGCTAAACCCCGGCAATATCCCCGGCCGGCTGACGCTGATCACCCGCTTCGGTCATGACAAGGTGGAGGCGCATCTGCCCCGCCTGATCCGCGCCGTGCAAAAGGAAGGCCGCCGCGTCGTCTGGTCGTGCGATCCGATGCACGGCAACACGGTAAAGGCGGCTGGGGGCCTGAAAACCCGGCCGTTCGACCGCATCCTTGCCGAAGTCAAAAGCGTTTTCGCCGTCCACCGCGCCGAAGGCACCCATGCCGGCGGCATCCACATCGAAATGACCGGGCAAGACGTGACGGAATGCACCGGCGGCGCCATCGCCATCACCGATGAAGGCCTTGCCGACCGCTACCAGACCCAGTGCGACCCGCGCCTCAACGCCAGCCAAAGCCTGGAACTCGCCTTCCTGATCGCCGAAGCGCTGAAGGCCGAACGGGAGTCGCGCCCGGCCGTGGCGGCCTGAGGCCAAAGCTGCAATGCCCCCCCTCCCCCGCCTGCGGGAGAGGTCGAGAGACGGCGAAGCCGGCCCGGGTGAGGGTGTTCCAACGCTCCGATGCGGGACACCCGCCGTCGCGGCGGCCGACAAACGTCAACGCCGCACAGCCGCCTAAAGCGCCACCGCCTCGGCGAAATAGGCCAGCCCCAGCCACTCGGCCATGATCGCCGGCTTGGTGGCGCCTTCGATCTCCACGCTCACTTCCGACCGGGTCTGAAATTCCCTGGGGTTACGCTCCGTCACGGCGAGCAGCTTGAACCGCGCCCGCACCTTGCTGCCGGCGTGCACAGGCGACATGAAGCGGATCTTGTCGAACCCGTAATTCACCCCCATCACCCGGCCAGTGATCGTCGGCAGCCCATCATAGGCCATCGCCGCCAGCATCGACAGAGTCAGGAACCCATGCGCGATGGTGCCGCCAAAGGGGGTCGCCGCGGCCTTTTCGGGGTCGATATGAATATACTGCCAATCCTCGGTCACATCGGCAAAATTGTTGATGCGCGCCTGATCGAGCGTGAACCAGCGCGAAACGCCAATCTCGCTGCCGATCATCGCCGCATAATCCTGCATCGTCATCTCGGTCATGTCGCAAACCTTTCCCGTTGTTCGTTCAACAAATTCAGCCCGCTGCCACCTTGGCCGCCACTTTGCCACCATCGACCAGCCGGATCGTCGATGTCGCCTTGGCCAGTACGCGCCCGGCAGCATCCAGCAGCCGCCCTTCGGTAAAGATCGTCCGGCCGCCGCCGCGCTCGATCCAGCCCTCGGCAGTCACGATCCCCGGCATCGCCGGCGCGAAATAGCTGGTCTTCATCTCCAATGTCATCGGCACGATGCTGGCGCCATGTTCCGAAATCACCGCATGGGCCATGGCGGCATCGATCCAGCCGGCCACGAAACCGCCCTGCGCCACGCCGCCCGAATGGCACATGTGCAGCCCGCAGCGATATTCCAGCCGCGCCCGCCCGGCCGCCATTTCGACAACCTGCACCAACCCCAGCGCCTCATGCAGATTGTGCGGCGGCCGCATTGTTTCTGTATCCATGCACATCTTCCCCATTGCATTGCCAATTTGGCTCATCGCCCTTTGGCCAGCCCGGGCACCGCTGCGCAACCTGTTACTCACGATGGGGACATCTACGCACGTTGGAATATTTCGGCCTCGTAAAAATACCTATGCAATTTCCGCGTGCGGGCGTGTAGCCTTGCGCACGGGGCATATAACAAGGGCAAAAAGCTGATGTGGTCGCCGGAAACATCCGGTCTGTCACCAGAAACCGCGGGCGCATCCGCCGGTTTGCCTGGCACGCCATCGTCACGCCTGCTGGCACGCCGCGAAGGCATGACCGCCTATGGCGTTGTCGCGGTCGCCCTTGTGGTGCTGGGCCATTATTATCTGGGCCGCGTCTTCAATCTGGAGTTTGAATTCGCAACATTCGTGCTTGTCATCGCTCTCATCGCGCTGGTCGGGGGCGGCAAGGCAGCGTTGGTGACGGCGGTTGTTGCGGCGGCCGCGTGCCTTTCGGAACTGAGCAACAAACCCACCAACCTTGACGAGCCGCTCGCCGGCCTGCTGCTTGCATCGGCGGCTGCCGCGATCCTGTTGCAATTCCGGCAAAGCGCGCTTGCCAAAGTCGAACGGGCGGACGCCCGCGCCCGAGACGCGCTGCAATTTGCCGATGAACTGAACCTTCTGGTCGAAGGCGCGCATGAACATGCGATCTGCATGCTCGACACACAGGGCCGGGTGCTGATCTGGAACAAGGGTGGCGAGCGGCTTTTTGGCTGGACTGAAAGCGAAGTCATCGGCCGGAACATCCTGTTTATCCAGGCGCCCGATGCTGCGGCAGATTTTATCACGGCGCCTGCCAACGCTCCGAAAGGCAGGCCCCCGAATTCACTCGAGCAAGCGGCAGAGCGTGGCCGTGTCACCTATGAAGGCCGATTGCGGCGCCGGGACGATTCGGAATTCCAGGCCTATGTCGAACTCACCGCGCTGCGCGATGAACAGGGCCGGCTGCGCGGCTATGGCAAGGTCGTCCACGACATCACCCGTGAACGCGCCGCATCCCGCCGGATCGAATTGAGCGAAGCCTATCTGAATCGGTTGGTCACCGCCGTTCCCGATGCGCTCGTCGTCGCCAATACGGACGGCGAAATCATGACGTTCAATGATGCGGCGGAACGCATGTTCGGATATCGCAGGGCCGATATCGTTGGGAAACGCATCACCACCCTTATGCAGCCATTGGATGCCGAACGCCATCCGGCCGCCATGGCCGATTACGTCGCCCGCGGCGATACGCGCATCAACGGCATGGAACGCATCCTCACTGCCATGCGCAGCGACGGGACGACGTTTCCCCATTCGATCGTGGTGGAGGAAGTTGGCACCGGTGATAAGCGGCTTTTCATGGCCTTCATCCGCGACATGACGGAATCACAGGACACGGCTTCAAAACTTGCGGAAATGCAGGCGGGCCTGATTCATGTTTCCCGGCTCAGCGCGATGGGCACCATGGCATCGACCCTGGCGCACGAACTCAACCAACCGATCACGGCAATCGCCAACTATATCGGCGCAGCCAGTGATCTGCTGAAATCAGGCGATCCGGGAAAGATCGACATCGTCTGCGAAGCACTGGAATATGCCGAATCCGATACGATGCGCGCCGGGGAAATCATCCGCCAGTTGCGCCGGTTCGTCGCGCGCGGCACTGTCGAACAGGCGCCTGCCAGCCTGAGGGACATCATCACCGCCGCCTTGAGCCTGGCGACGATGGACGCGCACAATCGCAACATAATGATCCACCCGTGCACCAGCGGGCGCGATTATCAGGTTCTCGTCGATAAAATCCAGGTTCAGCAAGTATTGGTCAACCTCATCCGCAACGCCTTCGAAGCGCTGGAGTCCTGCGAAGATCGCAACCTCTTTATCACGTGCCACCCCGAGGCCGACAATGGCGTGCGCGTCACTGTCGGCGATTCCGGGCACGGCGTTGAAAGTACCATCGCCGGCGACCTGTTCGGCGCCTTTTCCACCAGCAAGCCGGACGGCTTGGGCGTCGGCCTGTCGATCTGCCGCACCATCGTCGAGGCCAATGGCGGTCGAATCTGGTATGAACCCCGAACGGGTGGTGGTGCCCAATTCCACTTCACCCTGAAAATGGCCGGGGCAGCCGCCGCCGAAACGCTGCATTAGCGTCTGGTTCACGCACAACGAATACATCGGTGCCGGCCCACGCCGCGTCGGGCTTGACTTATCCAGCCTCGGCTCGCATCTGAACCTCTCCCGACGGCCCCTTCGTCTAGCGGTCAGGACGCGGCCCTCTCACGGCTGAAGCACGGGTTCGATTCCCGTAGGGGTCACCAGGTTTTCCAAAATTTTCCAGGCGACCAACCGTTGGAGGGATGGCGGTAGCGAGCCTTTGTTCTGGAAATTGGTCGTCGCAAGACGCCAGATCAGCAGCGATAATGACCCACCGGGCGTATTGGCGACGGTAACATAGCCGCAACAGCCAACATTGGGATTTTGTATAGCGGCCCCAAGCTGCACCCAACCCGAGGGGGTTAAGCGGTTGCCATGGCCCGCTTGCACCCCGGTATTCTCCCTGTCGCTGTCCTCTTGCTGGGCTTGCCCGGTTGCCGCGCCGATACGCAGGCGCCTTCCAAGCCGCCTTCGAAGGCTGAGCCGGTCATTCACGAAGCCGATCTGCTTCGGCTGACACTGACACCTGAAGCGCAGCGCCGGCTTGGCATCCGGACTGTGATCACCGGCCCGGGAACGGCATCGCGCACCCGCCAGACCAGCGGCGAGATCATCGTGCCGCCTTCTGGCGCCGCCGGCGTCCCGGTCGGTTCGGCCAGCAACCTCGCCCAGATCGGCGCGGCCCAGGCGGCCGCCGATGGCGAGGTCGCGCGGACAGCGGCACTCTTGCGCCTCGCCACGATCGCGCGTGATCGTGCGGATGCGCTGGTCAAGGCAGAGGCCGGCAGCGTCCGCGGCCGGGATGAAGCTGCAGCCGCATTGGCGACAGCCCGGGCGGCGGCCGATGTGGCGCAAAATCAGCGCAGGTTGCTCGGGCCCGGGGTAGCGACAATGGGCCGTCAGCCGCTTCTTTGGGTTCGCGTACCGGTGTTCGGTTCCGATCTCCGGGCGGTCACCGGCCGTGCCGCCGCCATGGTGCGGCCATTGGCCGATGCGACGGCCCCGCCAAGCCCTGCGCGCGCCGTTTCGGCACCGCCTTCAGCAAACGCCGTCGCCGGCACGACCGACCTGTTTTATGCGCTCGACAACCGCGCCGGTCGCTGGCGGGTCGGCCAGCGCGTCGGCGTCGCCCTGCCGATGGGCGGCACAACCGAAGGCCTGGCGGTGCCCACGGCTGCCATCGTCCGCGACATCAACGGTGGTGAGTGGGTTTATCGCAAGACCGAACCGAATGTCTTCATGCGGCAGCGCATCGCAGTCGCCAGCGTTAGCGATGGCACGGCGTTATTGGCCAACGGCCTTGAGCGCGGCGCCGAAATCGTCACCGATGGCGCCGCCGAACTGTTCGGTACCGAGTTCGGGACGCCGCACTGATGCTGGCATGGCTGGTGCGGACAGCGTTGACGCAGCGGGTGCTGGTGCTGGCGATGGCGGCGTTGCTGGTCGTCCTTGGCCTGCGCGCGTCCGGGAACGTGCCCCTCGATGTGTTCCCGGAATTCGCGCCGCCGATCGTCGAGGTACAAACCGAGGCACCAGGGCTTTCCACCGAGGAAGTCGAAAGCCTGATTACCGTCCCCGTCGAGATTGCGGTCAATGGGGTGCCGGGCCTGATGACGGTGCGATCAAAGTCAGTGCTCGGCCTGTCGTCCGTGACGATATTGTTCGAACGCGGCACAGATGTCATTCGCGCCAGGCAGCTGGTGCAGGAACGTGTCGGCCAGGTGCAGGCGCGCTTGCCGACGGCATCGCGACCGCCGGTGATGCTGCCGCCATTATCCTCCACGAGCCGGGCAATGAAGATCGGCATCTCGTCGAAAACGCTCGACCAGATGCACTTATCGGAACTCGCGCGCTGGACGATCCGACCGCGATTGATGGCGGTGCCGGGCGTGGCGAATGTCGCGATCTGGGGCCTGCGCGACCGGCAATTGCAGATCCTTGTCGATCCTGATCGCCTGCGCGCTGCCGGGGTTACGCTCGCCGAAGTACGCGCCGCAGCCGGCGATGCCGTGCTCGTCGGCGGCGGCGGCTTTGTCGACACGCCCAACCAGCGTTTTCCGGTGCGTCAGTCGAGCGCCATCCAATCAGCGGGCGATCTGTCCCAGGCCATCGTCAAGCAGAGCGGCGAGGCTTCAATCCGCATCGGCGACGTGGCGCGCGTGGTCGATGGATTTGCGGCCCCCATCGGCAATGCGATCATCGACGATGGCCCGGGGCTGATGCTGATCGTCGAAAAACAGCCCACCGGCAACACGCTGCAACTGACCCGCGATGTGGAAAACGCCATCGCCGAACTGAAGCCCGGCCTGAAGGGCGTGAAGATCGACACGACGATCTTCCGCCCGGCAACGTTCATCGAACGCTCCATCGACAATCTGTCCCGCGCGCTGATGATCGGCTGCCTGCTGGTGGCGGCGGTATTGTTTGTTTTCACCCGGGACTGGCGGCAGGCGATCATCAGCCTGACCGCTATCCCGTTGTCGCTGCTCGGCGCCGGTCTGGTGCTGTTATGGAGCGGCATGACGATCAACACGATGGTCATTGCCGGGCTGGTCATCGCGCTTGGCGAAGTCGTCGACGATGCGATCATCGATGTCGAGAACATCGCCCGGCGGCTGAAGCTCAACCGCGAGGCGGGCAATCCGTTGCCGGCGTTCGATGTCGTGCTGGCGGCATCGCTCGAGGTGCGAACGGCAGTGGTGTTTGCCTCGCTCATCGTCATGCTGGTGTTCCTGCCGATCTTCTTTCTTGGCGGGGTTGCCGGCACTTTTTTCCAGCCGCTTGCCATCGCCTATGTGCTGGCGATCGCGGCGTCGCTTCTCGTCGCGCTGGTCGTGACACCGGCACTTTGCCTGATGCTGCTGCCGAATGCACCGCCAAAGGCCGAAGGGGATACACGGCTCGCAGCCGCCCTGAAGCGCCGCTATGCCCGGGCGCTGCCCGGTCTGGTCGATCGGCCGCGCCTGGCGATGACGATCATCGCCGGCGGGTTGCTCGTCGCCGGTATCGGCTATGCCTCGTTCCAGGACCAATTCCTGCCGGATTTCCGCGAGACCGACTTCTTGATGCATTTCGTCGAAAAGCCCGGCACTTCGATCGAGGCCATGGACCGGATCACCATTCGCGCGTCGAAGGAACTGCGCGCCATTCCGGGCGTGCGCAATTTCGGCGCCCATATCGGCCGCGCCGAAGCCGCCGACGAAGTCGTTGGCCCGAATTTCACCGAATTATGGATCAGCCTCGACGAGAACGCCGATTATGACACCAGCGTCGCGCGCATCAAGGCGGTCATCGACGGCTATCCGGGCCTTTACCGCGACGTGCTGACGTATCTGCGCGAACGGATCAAGGAAGTGCTGTCGGGCGCCGGCGCAACGATTGTCGTCCGCATCTTTGGTCCCGACCAGGTGGCGTTGCGCGCCGCCGCCGAGCGGGTGCGCGTCAAGGTAGCCGACATTCCCGGTGTGGCCGATCTGAAGGTCGAACAGCAGGTGCTGGTCCCGCAGATCGAAATTCGCCCGCGCGCCGCCGACCTGGCGACGCTTGGCCTTACCGCCGGAGAGGTCCGCCGGCAGGCGCAGACGCTGGTGGCCGGGCAAAAGCTGGGCGAAATCTACAGGGACCAGAAATCCTTCGATGTGGCGTTGTGGGGCGAGCCGGCAGTGCGCGGCGATTTGCAGGTGCTGCGCGACCTGATGATCGAGGCGCCGACGGGCGCACCCACCCGGCTGCGCGATGTTGCCGATGTGCGGATCGTGCCGGCGCCGAACGAGGTGAAACGCGAAAATGGCCAGCGGCGTATCGACGTGACGCTGAATGTTGCCGGCGCCGATCTTGGCAGCGTGGCACGCGCCGTCGAAGCAGCGGTCGGCGAGGTCGAGTTCGGCGTTGGCTATCACCCCAAGGTGCTCGGCGAATATGCGGCGCTGAAGCAATCGCGCCAGCAACTCTGGACGACCGGCCTGCTCTGCCTTGTCGGCATCCTGTTGCTGGTCTGGACCGTGTTCCGCTCCATTTCCATCACGGTGCTCGTCGGGCTCAGCCTGCCGTTCGCGCTGGTCGGCGGGGTCATCGCGGTCGCCATGACCGGCGGCGTGCTGTCATTGGGTTCGCTGGTCGGCTTTGTCACCGTTATCGGCATATCGGCGCGCAACGGCATCATGCTGCTGTCCCACTATGATCATCTGCGGCGAATCGAAGGGCAGCCGTTCGGCCCTGAACTGGTCCTGCGCGGCGCCAGCGAGCGCCTCGTGCCGATCCTGATGACGGCGCTGTGTGCGGGCCTCGCGCTATTGCCGCTGATCGTCGCCGGCAATGCGCCGGGGCACGAAATCGAACATCCGATGGCGATCGTCATTCTTGGCGGCCTTGTTTCCTCGACGGTGCTCAACCTGTTCCTGATGCCGGCGCTCTACCTGCGCTTTGGCGCCGAAGCGACGCAGCGCGGCTTGATAACCGAAGCCGTACCGGCATGAAGCGCCTGCTGCCGCTTTTGGCACTCGCCGGGTGCATGACGGCGCCCGCGCCGCCGCCGACAGTGGCGCCAGCCAGCGCAACGGGCGCCTTCACCGCCACGCCGACGGAAAGCATGGCGCCCGTCCCCGACGATTGGTGGCGGCTTTATGATGATACCGTGCTGGATGGGCTGGTCGGCGCCAGCCTGGCCGCCAATGTCGATCTGCGGGCAGCCTATGCCAATCTCGTCGCTGCCCGGGCGGCGAAGGCGCAGGCGCGCGCGGCCCGGTTGCCGCAAACCAGTGTCGAAAGCAGCGCCGGTATCGACAATCCGGCCGGACAGCCCAGTGCGTCGTCGAACGTGCCGACCACCGACTATGATCTGGCTCTTTCCGCCAGTTGGGATATCGATCTGTTCGGCCGGCTGCGGTCTGCTGCGCTGGCGGCCAATGCCGATGCCGAAGCCCGGGTGGCGGCGCTTGATGGCGTCCGCATCGCCGTCGTTGCCGACACGGTGCAGGCCTATGTCGACTTGTGCGGCGCAACACAGGCACAGCAGACCGCCAACGAACAGCTTGACCTGTTGGCGCGATCGGCGGCGCTGGTCGCCGATCAATTCCGCGCCGGGGACGTGTCGCCGCTCGAAGTATCGCAGGCGGCAAACCTTGTCGCGACAGCGCGTGCCACGCTGGCGCCATTCACCGCGGCCAAAGCGAATGCGCGGTTCCGGCTCGCCACCCTGCAAGGCCGGCCACCATCGGAAGCGGGCGCCATGGCGATCACCTGCGGCGCGCCACCGCGCTTGCGCGGCAACCTCCCGACGGGCGACGGGCAGGCATTGTTGCTGCGCCGGCCCGATGTGCGGCAAGCAGAGCGCAGCCTCGTCGCCGCCACCGCGCGGATCGGCATCGCCACGGCCGATCTGTACCCGCGGGTCAATCTGGGCGGCGCGTTCGGCCTGCTGTCGGGCGGCCTTGTCGCGACGACGTCACCGCTGATCAGCTGGAGCTTTCCCAATCAGGCAGCGGCACGGGCTCGACTGGCACAGGCACGGGCTGGCGAGCAGGCAGCGCTGGCCGCTTGGGATGCGGCGGTTCTGCGCGCGTTGCGTGACGTCGAAACGGCGCTGGCGAGCCTTGACGCCGAATCGCGCCGCAATCGGGATCTTGGCGATGCCGTCGGCCAGGCCCAACTGTCGGTTCGCCGCGCCACTGCCCGGGTCAGGCTTGGCGATGCGGCATATCTGGTCCAGCTTGATGCCGAACGGACGCGGACGCAGGCGGCGCTGGCGCTGGCGCAGTCGGACCTTGCCAGGGCGCAGGCCGAAGTCGCGCTTTTCCGCGCCCTCGGCGGTGGCTGGCAAGGCGGCACCAGCGTCGCCAAGGCTGACGCCAGTCGCGATCCCCGCTAGACTGCCCCGATGCGCATCCTGATCATCGAGGACGATGCCGAGACAAGCCGCTTCATTGCGCGCGGGTTGACGGAGCTTGGGCATCAGGTCGTGGCCAGCCACGATGGCCGCGACGGGCTGTTCCAGGCCACCGAAGGCGGCTTCGACGCGCTGGTCATCGACCGGATGCTGCCCGGGCTCGACGGGCTTTCGCTGGTCAAGGCACTGCGCGCCGCCGGCGGCACGGCGCCCGTGCTGATGCTGACCGCCATCGGCGGCCTTGCCGACCGCGTCGAAGGGCTTGAAAGTGGCGCGGACGATTATCTGGTCAAGCCATTCGCGTTTTCGGAACTTGCAGCGCGCGTTCAGGCGCTGGGGCGACGACAGGCGGCACCGGCCGACCCGATGCGCCTCGTGGCCGGCGACATCATCCTCGATATCAATCGCCGCACCGTCGTGCGCGCCGGGCAGCGGGTGACGCTGCAACCGCGCGAATTCGCGTTGCTCGTCGAACTGGTGCGCAACGCCGGCCGCGTGATGACTCGCACCATGTTGCTTGAACGCGTCTGGGATTTCGATTTCGACCCCAGGACCAACATCGTCGAAACGCATCTCAGCCGGCTGCGGTCAAAACTCAACGCCGGTTTTGACAGTGATCCCATCGAAACGGTGCGTGGTGCCGGCTATATGATACAGGGCAATTGATGGCGCTCGGGTCGCTGCGCGGCTGGTGGCGGACGACATTCGGCCTCGTCGCAATCGTCGGTGTCGTCCTAGCGCTGACCACTCTCGCGATCGGCTTCATCGCCTTTGAAGCCACGCATGAGGCGCTGGAACAGCAGCTGGACCATCGCATCGCCACCGAAACCGCCGCCTTGATCGACGAAGGCCATGATGGCCCCGAAGGTGTCACCATTGCCATTCGCCGACGCGAGGCGGCCCGCAGCACGGCCAGCCTGGATTTCCTGCTGATCGACCCGAACGGCCGCCGGCTCGCGGGTGGGCTCGATGCACAGGTGCCGGCTTCACCCGGCTATGTCGAGCTTCTGCCCTACCGTCTGAACGGCGAACAACGCATCGCCCAATCGCTGACAACGCTGCTCCCCGGTGGTTATCGGCTTTTGGTTGCCGCCGATCGCGCGCCGATCGACGAAATGGACAAATCGTTGCTCAGGCTGTTTGCCGGCGCATTCGGACTGATGCTGGTGCTGGGCATATTCGCTGCGTGGATCGTCGGCACGGTCACCAGGCGGCGCCTGGCCAGCATCGACCGGACGGCGCAGGCGATCATCGGCGGCGATCTGTCAAAACGCGTCCCCGTCACCGGTGCAGGCGATGAATTCGATGATGTCGCCATAACGCTCAACCGGATGCTCGACCGCATCGGCGCGCTGATGGACAATCTCCGACAGGTCTCGAGCGATGTCGCCCATGATCTGCGCACCCCGTTGACCCGGCTGCACAACCGGCTGGACGAGGCGCTGGCAAGCGATGATCGCGACGTCCAGCGCAGCGCCATCGCCGCCGCATCGACGCAATCGCGTGAGCTGCTCGACATCTTTGCCGCGTTGCTGCGTATTGCCGAGGTCGAGGGCATAGGGTCGCGGGCGCAGTTCAAGACGCTGAACCTGAGCGACCTTGTCGACGGGATCGCCGAAACCTACCGGCCCGACATGGAGGCCAGCGGCCACAACCTGACCACAGACATAGCGCCCAACGTGATGCTGCACGGCGATCGCCGGCTCATGCAGCAGTTGCTGACCAACCTTCTGGACAATGCCCTCGCCCACACGCCGGGGGGGACGACGGTTCACCTGTCGCTGACGCGCGCCGGCAACGGCATCGCGCTTGGTATCGCCGATGATGGCCCGGGCGTGCCCGATTGCGAACGAGCCCGGCTGTTCCAGCGCTTCACCCGCGGCGAGCACAGCCGAACGACAAGGGGCCATGGGCTCGGTCTTGCCCTTGTCGCCGCGATAGCCGCCGCCCATGGCGGAACAGCCAGGCTTGCAAAGCCGCCAGGGTTCACTGTTACGATTGCGCTGTAACCAATCACAAAAATCTCTGCGCCCTCGATGCGTATTGGCCAGACCTTCAGACCCGGGATCGAAAGCGCCGGTCGATCCGGGCATGGTTCAACCCGCAGGCCATCATCCGCAAACACGGCCCCGTTCCACCCGCTTCGACCGTTCGGATTTCGCACCGCCTGTTGCCTTGAATTTACATGGGCAAGGAATTTCCGGCTGTTGACCGCGTCGGCCATCTCGCTAGGTTGCGGCGATGAACAGATATACCGTTGCTGCCTTGCTGCTGACCGCCGCCACTGCAGGCCATGCAGCCCCAGCCGCCGCCCCAGCCACCGCCCCTGTCGCCTCGACAGCAACGGCTTCAACAGCAACGGCTGGGCCGGTGACGGAGGGCGACTACACGATCCGCGACTTTCGTTTCCACGATGGCAGCACGCTCCCCGCGCTGAAACTCCACTACCGCACCCTCGGCACCCCTGAACGCGACGCATCGGGCCGCATCACCAACGCCGTCATGGTCCTGCACGGTACCGGCGGCACCGGCGCGCAATTCCTGCGGCCGCAATTCGCCAATGAGCTTTTTGGCCCCGGCCAACCGCTCGACAACACGCGCTATTACATCATCCTGCCCGATGGCATCGGCCATGGCGGCTCGTCCAAACCGTCCGACGGCCTGCGCATGGCCTTTCCCAAATATGATTATGCCGACATGGTCGCCGCCCAGCATGATCTGCTCACCAAGGGGCTTGGCGTTACCTCGCTGCGGCTGCTGATGGGCACATCGATGGGCTGCATGCATGATTTCATGTGGGGCGAAACATACCCCGGCTTTGCCCGCGCCATCATGCCCACCGCCTGCCTGCCGGTCGAAATCGCCGGCCGCAACCGCATCTGGCGCAAGCTGCTGATCGACGCGATCAAACGGGACCCGGCGTGGGACAATGGCAATTACACCGCGCCCCCCGCCGCCGCCATGCGCACCGTCGCGGCCCTGCTGTTCGTCGCCGGCTCCTCCCCCGTCCGCCAACAGGCCGATTGGCCCACCCGCGCCAGCGCCGAAACCGCGCTCGCCGCCTATGAAAAAGCGCCTTCGCCCGATGCAAACGACAGCATTTACCAGTTCGACGCCTCCCGCGATTACAACCCCGAACCCGGCCTTGACCGCATCACCGTGCCCGTCACCTGGGTCAACAGCGCCGACGACATGATCAACCCGCCCGGCCTCGGCATCGCCGAACTACAGGTGAAGCGCATGCCCAATGCCCGCTTCGTCCTGGTGCCCGAAAGCGCCGACACCCACGGCCATGGCACCCACACCTGGGCAAAATTCTGGAAGGCCGATCTCGTCGCCCTCCTCGCCCGCAGCACAGCGGCGCCAGCCAACCAAAGCACAGCGGAGCCAGCCAAATGATCGCGCCCGCTTACGATACGGTCATCCTCGGCCGCCGCAGCATCCGCGGTTACAAGCCGGACCCCGTCCCCAAATCGCTGATCCGCGAGATCATCCAACTCGCGATGCGCGCGTCGTCCTCGCTGAACACCCAGCCATGGAACTTCTACGTTCTCGCCGGCGCCCCGCTTGATCGCATCCGCGCCGGTAATACCGAACGCAACCTCGCCGGCGTCCCCTCCTCTCGCGAATTCCGCAGCCACGGCGAGTACGCCGGCGCCCATCGCGAACGACAGGTCGAAGTCGCCAAGCAATTGTTCGGCGCCATGGGCATCGAGCGGCACAACAAGGAAAAGCGCCAGGATTGGGTGCTGCGCGGCTTCCGCCAGTTCGATGCGCCCGTCTCCATCGTCGTCACCTATGACAGGTCGATCCACGGCGGCGACATCGCCCCCTTCGATTGCGGCGCCGTCACCAACGCGCTGGTCAACGCCGCCTGGTCACGCGGCCTTGGCACCGTCATCAACAGCCAGGGCATCATGCAATCACCGGTGGTCCGCGAACACGCCCGGATCCCCGATGATCAGGTCATCATGATCTGCGTCGCGATGGGCTGGCCCGACGAAAGCTTCCCCGCCAACGCCGTCATATCCAACCGCAAGTCCGTCGACGAAGCCGTGGTTTTCGTCGGCTTCGAAGACTGAACGGGCCGCAGCGCAATCGACTTCTGTCCTCTCCCGCCTGCGGGAGAGGCGACTCGCGCGGCGTCGCGGAGGCGACCTCCGTCGCGCGCGGCGGGTGAGGGTGTTCGCCAGCTTCGAAACAAGAACACCCTCACCCGGGCCGCGCTTCGCGCGTCTCTCGCCTCTCCCGCAGGCGGGAGAGGGACACGAAAACCACCTACCCCAACGGCATCCAGTCATCCTCGCCGCCACCAATCGGGTCCCCCGGCGGCACAGCGGCGGCGCGCGGCAATGCACCCGCCAGCCGCTCAAGCTCGGCCGCATCCAGCAACTTGCGGGACAGGCTACCCGCCCAGGCGCGCTCGGCCGCATCGCCGCCCGCCTTTGCCAACACCCCGGCCAGGTCGTGCAACCGCGCATCGAGCGCCAGCGCCACATCGGGTGGCGTCGCCGGGTTGCGCGCCGCCTGGGCCAGCATGACGATGCTGCGATAGGCAATGCGCCGCCCCAGCACATCGGCACGCGCACCAACCGTCGCCGCCAGCAGCCGGTCGATCATCTCATCAACCCCCAGCGCCTTTGCGTCCGCCGCATGCTGCAATTGCAACCGCGCCAGCCGCCTTGGCGCCAGCAACGCCCCCAACGCCACTTCGGCCCCCACATCAGCCGCGGCCAGCGCATCGAACACCGGTCCACCGGCGGTCGCGAACAATTCGGTATCGAACTGCCGGTTATCGCTGCCCGCATGCGCTGCCGACAACAACGGCACCAGCCCCGCCGGCACCCGCAACGCGTCCTGTGACAGCGTCGCCAGCACGGCGGCCAGCGCCGCACGCTGCACCACGGGCGCCACCGGCAACCCCGCCTCATGCCCGCCGCCATTCACCGCGAACGTCGCATCAACCCCGCCAATCGCCTTGGCGGCAACCGCCACTTGATAGCGATGCAACAGCCAGATCGGCACGAACCGCCGCCGCAGATTGGCCACCGGCTCCCCCGGTGCCAGCATCGCAAGCCCGAAATTGTCGATCGCCGCGCGGCGCACCTGCATCATACGGCCAAGTTCGGCCACCGGGTCCGCACCATCATCCCACAGCCCGCCCCAGGGCGACGCCGTATCCCCGGCCCGCCCGGCGGCATCGGTCACATAGCGCATCCCCGCCGCAACCACCGTCGCCGCCTTGGCATCCGCCGCGCCCTGCGCATCAACGCCCGGGGCCGGTTCGCCATACAGCCAATCGACCGTCGCCATGTCCCATATGCCAAGGCCAACGCCATAGGCATCCGACAGATCGGGCTTGCCGTCGACAAGGCCGATGCGCGGCGCCGGATAATCCATCACCGACGCACGATCCTGCGTGCTGGCCGCAAAATTATGGTCGAACCCCAGCGTATGCCCGACCTCATGCGCCCCCAATTGCCGCAACCGCGCCAGCGCCACCTGCACCGGATCATTCGCCCCGCCGCTGCCGATCTTGTCGGCGCCGACCAGCCCTTCGAAAATCTGGATGTCCTGCCGCGCCCGCAAACTGCCCAGCACAACCATGCCCTTGATGATCTCCCCGGTGCGCGGATCATCGATCTGCTGGCCATAGGACCAGCCGCGCGTCGCCCGGTCCACCCAATTGACCATATTGTACCGCACATCGAGCGGATCGGCGCCTTCGGGCAACAGCTTGACCTGGAAAGCGTCGATATAGCCCGCAGCGTCGAACGCCTTGCCCCACCAGCCAATGCCCTCGATCAGTGCGGACCGCACCGGTTCCGGCGCATTGCGATCGAGATAATAGATAATCGGCTTTTTCACCCGCGACCGCGCCGCCGCCGGATCGAGCTTTTCCAGCCGGAACCGGTTGGCATATTCCCGCACCACATCGCCGCCCAACGGCACGCCGAAATCCACCGCCTGCGTACCGATCCCGCCGATGCGCGGATCGAAAACGCGCGGCACAAACCCCGGCGCCGGCAACCGCACCAGGCTGTAGTGCACGCCAAAACTCACCTGCCGGGCATCGGGGGCGACATTCGCAACCTCCGGCCCTGGCTTGTCGGCAGCATAGGTCTGGACGGCGTCGACCTCGATATTGTCCGGAAACACCCGGATCGACGCCGGGTCGGCCGCGCTCAACCGCGGGTCGAGCCGGAACGACCGGCCCGGTGTCTCACGCGCCCCGCCATTGCCATAGGGGTCGCCCTCGCGGCTCAACGATACGGCGATGCCGACCATGTCGGTGGTCAGGAAACTGCTAATATCGATGACGATGCTGCCATCGGGCAACGTCGCGGCAATGTCGCCCATCCACACCGTCGAGGTCGCAAAATCGGCGCTCGCCGCACCGCCCACCGCGCGAAAACGCGGGTTCTCGAACTGGATGGCGACCTTGCCGCCCAGCCGCCGGAAGGCCAGCACCTGCGTATCGCCCAATTTGCCGCGATCCAGCACCGCCTGCGCCGAACCAAGCCCGGTACGCAGCGCAACGGCAAACAGGAACCGCCCAGATGTGCCATCGGCCCCGGCCGGCGGCAGCGTCAACAGGATGCGCCCGGCGTTGCGATCGACATGCACCGGCAGCAATCCATCACTGGCCACGCTGTTGCGAAACACGTCCGGCGCACTGGCAACAGGCGCCGCCGCACCCATAGCCGGCGCCACCGCCATCACCACCACGGCACACACCGCCGAAACAAGAAACCGGCCCGTCATCACGCCCCCATATCGTCACTATCGATACGCGGGACGATGCCCGCAGCCATGCCGCAACACAAGCACCACCCCGGATTTGTCGAAACCCCATCCAGCGCGGTAAATGCCCAAGGCACAGCGACGCCACGACAGGACATTCCATGGCAACCAGCGCAAGAAGCATCAACAGCCATGTCACCGGCGCCGCATCACCGGCGCTGATCGACGCGACCATTGGCGACCGCTTCGATGCGACCGTGCGCGATCACGGCGATGCGCTGGCGCTGGTCGTGCGCCACCAGAACATCCGCTGGACCTGGCTGGAATTGCAGGCCCGCGTCGATGCGGTGGCACGCGGCCTCGTCGCGCACGGCTTTGCGCCCGGCGAACGCATCGGCATCTGGGCGCCCAATTGCGCCGAATGGACCGTCCTGCAATTCGCCACGGCAAAGGCCGGGCTGGTGCTCGTCACCATCAACCCGGCCTATCGCACCGCCGAACTCGAATATGCGCTCAGGAAAGTCGGCTGCGCCGCGATTGTCGCCATGCCGGCCTATCGCGGCAGCGATTATGTGGCGATGCTGCACGATATCGCGCCCGAACTTGCGCACCCCCGCAACGGTCGGCTCCACGCCGCAAAACTGCCCGATCTGCGCGCGGTATTCACGCTTGGCGACGAAAGCCACCCCGGCTGCACCCCCTTTGCCGCTCTCGATGCCGGCGCCAACGTCGCCCTGCCCACCGGCCTGTCCCCCGATGACCCGGTGAATATCCAGTTCACCAGCGGTACCACCGGCTTCCCAAAGGGCGCCACCCTGTCCCACCGCAACATCCTCAACAACGGCTACCTCGTCGGCCACCGTATCGGCCTGTCACCCGGCGAGCGCCTGTGCATCCCGGTGCCGCTCTACCACTGCTTCGGCATGGTCATGGGCAACCTCGCCTGCCTGACCCATGGCGCCACCATGGTCTATCCGGGCGAAGGCTTCGATCCGCGCGCCGTGCTCACCGCCATCGAGGCCGAACGCTGCAACGCGCTTTACGGCGTGCCCAGCATGTTCATCGCCATGCTCGCCGATCCCGAATTCGGCCGGTTCGATCTCACCAGCCTGCGCACCGGCATCATGGCCGGCTCCCCCTGCCCCGCCACCGTCATGGCCGAAGTCATGGACCGCATGCATCTCCACGGCATCACCATCGCCTATGGCATGACCGAAACCAGTCCGGTCAGCTTTCAAAGCAGCATGGACGACCCCGCCGACCTGCGCGTCGCCACCGTCGGCCAGGTGCAACCGCATCTCGAAGTCAAACTCGTCGATGCCGATGGCGCCACCGTCGCACGCGGCGAAACCGGCGAGCTCTGCACCCGCGGCTATTCCGTCATGACCGGCTATTGGGGCGATCCCGCCGCCACCGCCGCCGCCATCGATGCCGACGGCTGGATGCACACCGGCGATCTCGCCACCATCGATCCCGCCGGCTATTGCCGCATCGTCGGCCGCATAAAGGATCTGGTCATCCGCGGCGGCGAAAACATCTACCCGCGCGAAATCGAGGAATTCCTGCTCACCCACCCGCATATCGCCGATGTGCAGGTGATCGGCGTCCCCGATGCCCGCCACGGCGAGGAACTCTGCGCCTGGATCATAACCCGCGGCGTCACCCTCACCGAAACCGATGTGCGCGACCATTGCCGCGGCCGCATCGCGCATTTCAAGGTGCCGCGCCACATCCGCTTCGTCACCGGTTTCCCGATGACCATCACCGGCAAGGTGCAGAAATTCGTCATGCGCGACACGATGATCGCCGAATTCGCCGCCAACGCCTGACCAGCCGCATGACGCTGCGCAAGATCATCCACATCGACATGGACGCGTTCTACGCATCCGTCGAACAACGCGACGCCCCGGCATTGCGCGGCCGCCCCGTCGCCGTCGGCAGCGAACAACCGCGCGGCGTCGTCGCGGCCGCAAGTTACGAGGCGCGCAGGTTCGGCGTGCGATCCGCCATGGCCTCCGTCACCGCCCGCCGCCGTTGCCCGTCATTGGTATTCGTGCCGCCGCGCTTCGACGTCTATCGCGCCATTTCCCAGCAGATCCGCGCCATTTTCGCCGATTACACCGATATTATCGAGCCATTGTCCCTCGACGAAGCCTATCTCGACGTCACCGAAGATCGTACCGGCACCGGCTCTGCCACCGCCATCGCCGCCGAAATCCGCGTCCGCATCCGCGCCGAAACCGGCCTCACCGCGTCCGCCGGCGTCTCCTACAACAAATTCATCGCCAAGCTGGCGTCGGACCAGAACAAGCCCGACGGCCTCTGCGTCATCAAACCGGCGCAAGGGCCGGCCTTTGTCGCCGCCCTGCCGGTCAAACGCTTCCACGGCGTCGGCCCGGTAACGGCGGCGCGCATGGAAAGCCTCGGCATCCTAACCGGCGCCGACCTGCGCGCCCGCAGCCTCGACGAACTCACCCGCAATTTCGGCAGCAGCGCCGGCTATTTCCACCGCGCCGCGCATGGTGAGGATGATCGCCCGGTGCGCAGCGACCGCCCGCTCAAATCCGTCGGCGCCGAACGCACCTTCGACCGTGATCTGACCGACGACAATGAACTCATCGATGCCCTGCACCCGGTCATCGACGCCGCCTGGCAACGCATCGAACGGTCCGGCGCGCAAGGCCGCACCCTCACCCTGAAGGTGCGCTTCAGCGATTTCCGCACCATCACAAGGTCGCACACCGAACTGACCGCAATCGCAACCCGCCCCGCCATCGAAGCACAGGCCAAGGCGCTTCTAAACGCCCTGCTGCCCGTCGATCAGGGCATCCGCCTGCTCGGCCTCACCCTGTCACACCTCGATACCGCCGCCACCGATGCGCCAACGACCAGCAAAACCGACACCGGCCAGGGCATCATGCGCTTCGACGCCTGATACCCCGGCCGGCAATCGCCCTACATGTCGAACCGATCGAGCGTCATCACCTTGTTCCAGGCTTTCACAAAGTCCTTCACGAACTTCTCGCGCCCGTCGTCCGCCGCATAAACCTCGGCGACCGCCCGCAATTCGGAACTGGAACCAAAGGCCAGGTCCACAGGTGTCGCCGTCCACTTCTGCTTGCCGGTGGTCCGGTCAACGCCATCATAAACGCCCTCCGACGCCGCCGATTTCGTCCATTTCGTCCCCATGTCGAGCAAATTGACGAAAAAGTCGTTGCTCAGAGTTCCCGGCCGCGTCGTGAACACACCGTTCGACGAATGCCCGGCATTGGCATCCAGCGCCCGCATCCCACCAACCAGCACCGTCATTTCCGGCACCGTCAGCGTCAGCATATCGGCTTTGTCGATCAACATTTCCGCCGGCGACGCACCACTGCCCATGGCGTAATAGTTGCGGAACCCGTCCGCCGCCGGTTCGAGCACGGCGAACGCCTCCACATCGGTCTGCGCCTGCGCGGCATCGGTCCGTCCCGGCGTAAACGGCACCGAGACCTTATACCCCGCCTTGCCCGCCGCCTGCTCGACGGCAGTACCGCCAGACAGCACGATCAGATCGGCAAGCGATACCTTTCGGCCACCGCCCGCCGACTTGTTGAAATCGGCCTGAATGGCACCCAACCTGGCCAGAACCTTGGCCAGTTCCGCCGGGTCATTGGCCTGCCAGTCCTTTTCCGGCGCCAACCGGATGCGCGCACCATTGGCACCGCCCCGCATGTCGGTGCCGCGGAAACTCGCCGCCGACGCCCAGGCGGTGCGCACCAGCTCCGGCACGGTCAGGCCCGATGCCAGCACCTTGGCCTTCAACATGGCCACATCATCGGCATTGATCATCGCATAATCCACTGCAGGCAGCGGGTCCTGCCAGATCAACGCTTCCTTGGGCACTTCCGGCCCCAAATAGCGACCGCGCGGTCCCATGTCGCGATGCGTCAGCTTGAACCAGGCCTTGGCAAAGGCCAGCTCGAAATCCGCCGGGTTCTTCTGGAACCGCAACGCAATCTTGCGATAACTCGGGTCGAACTTCAGCGACAGATCGGTGGTGAACATCATCGGCGGATGCGTCTTGGTCGCATCATGCGCGTCGGGCACCAGATTGGCGGCGTTCTTGTCGCTCGGCATCCATTGGATCGCACCCGCCGGGCTCTTGGTCTTCACCCATTCAAAGCCGAACAGATTGTCCAGATATTGCGTCGTGAACGCAATCGGGTTGGCCGACCAGGCGCCCTCCAGCCCGCTGCTGACCGTGTCGCCGCCGCTGCCGGTGCCGCATGTGTTCACCCAGCCCATGCCCTGGTTCTCGACCCCGGCCGCTGCCGGCGCCGGGCCGACGCACTTGTTCGGATTATGCGCGCCATGCGCCTTGCCGAACGTGTGGCCGCCGGCGATCAATGCGACGGTCTCCGCGTCATTCATCGCCATCCGGCCAAAGGTTTCGCGAATGTCCTTTGCCGCCGCAATCGGGTCCGGGTTGCCGTTCGGCCCTTCGGGATTGACATAGATCAGCCCCATCTGCACCGCCGCCAGCGGCTTCTGCAATTGCCGGTCGCCGCTGTAGCGTTCATCGGCCAGGAATTTGCGCTCCGGCCCCCAATTGACCAGCTCGGGCTCCCAATCATCCTTGCGGCCGCCGCCAAAACCGAACGTTTTGAAGCCCATGGATTCCAGCGCGACATTGCCAGTCAGCACCATCAGATCGGCCCAGCTAATCTTGGCACCATATTTCTGCTTGATCGGCCACAACAGCCGGCGCGCCTTGTCCAGATTGACGTTGTCGGGCCAGCTGTTCAACGGCTCGAACCGCTGCTGCCCGCCACCGGCGCCGCCACGCCCGTCAAAGGTACGATAGGTGCCGGCGCTGTGCCAGGCCATGCGGATGAAGAACGGGCCATAATTGCCATAATCCGCCGGCCACCAGGGCTGCGATGTGGTCAGCACGGTCTTGATATCGGCCTTCACCGCAGCAAGATCGAGTGTCTTGAAGGCGGCGGCATAATCGAACTTTGCCCCCATCGGGTCGGATTCGGCGGCATGCTGGCGCAACGGCTTCAAATCGAGAACTTCGGGCCACCAGAACTGGTTGGATACCAGCTTGGTATCGGAAGGCTGGGTATCGGAGGGCTGGGCCTTCATGGCCTCCTGCGCCACACCGGCTGCCGGCACCATGGCAACCGCCAGGCCGGTCAACAGCAAGATCGCTTTCATCCGCATCATGTCTCTCCCCGATGTTGTCATTACAAAACTGACATGTGGATCATGCGCTACCGAGTACTCATTTGGAAAATTGATTTTTCCAACCAGCGTGAACGAGCGAGTCACTTGAAGAGCCCGCCACACCGCTGCCGACCCGGTGATTTTGCCCGGCTTTCGTCGCCCACGCAGCAACGAATGGACGCACGGCGAATTGCCAGGTGCATGTTTCCCGCCTTTTCGCGCTAGAGAGGACAAGGCGCACCTAAACACGCCCGCAATCGCCCGGATTGACGCTTTCACCACCCAAGGACCGCCCCCCGTGACGCTGTTGATGCCCGAACCCGATGTGCAAACCCTGGCGCACCGCGATGCCATCATCGCCGCGCTGCGCGCCATCGTGCCCGGCGAAGGCGTCATCACCGGCAATGCCCCCCTGCGCGCCTATGAATCGGACGCGCTTACCGCCTATCGCCAGCCGCCGATGGTCGTCGTCCTGCCCGAAACCACCGCGCAAGTGGCCGCCATCCTCAGCTATTGCCACGCCCACAATGTCCGCGTCGTGCCGCGCGGTGCCGGCACCTCGCTGTCGGGCGGCGCCCTGCCGCTCGCCGACGCGGTGCTGCTCGGCCTGTCGAAATTCAACCGCATCCTTGATGTCTGCCACACCGATCGCGTCGCGGTGGTGCAGCCCGGCGTCACCAACCTCGCCATCACCCGCGCCGTCGAGGCCGATGGTTTCTACTACGCCCCCGATCCCAGCAGCCAGATCGCCTGTTCCATCGGCGGCAATGTCGCCGAAAACTCCGGCGGCGTGCACTGCCTCAAATATGGCCTGACCACCAACAATGTGCTGGGCATCGAAATCGTGCTGATGGATGGCGAGATCATCCGGCTTGGCGGCCGCCATATCGATCCGGCGGGGCTCGATCTGCTCGGGTTGATCGTCGGTTCCGAAGGGCTGCTCGGCGTTGTCACCGAAGTAACCGTGCGGCTGCTGCCCAAACCCCAGGCCGCCCGCGCCGCCTTGATCGGCTTTCCCACCGTCGAAAGCGCCGGGCAATGCGTCGCCGATGTCATCGCGGCCGGCATCATTCCCGCCGGCATGGAAATGATGGACCGCCCTGCCATCCACGCCGCCGAAGCCTTTGTGAATATCGGCTATCCGCTCGATGTCGACGCGCTGCTGATCGTCGAAATGGATGGTGTCGCGGTCGAATGTGACCATCTGACCGATGAAATCGTCCGCATCGCCCGGGCCAATGGCGCCGTCACCACCCGCATTTCCACCAGCGAGGATGAACGCCTGGCATTCTGGGCGGGGCGCAAGGCCGCCTTCCCCGCCGTTGGCCGGCTTGCCCCCGATTATCTCTGCATGGATGGCACCATCCCGCGCCGCCGCCTGCCCGAAGTATTGCGCCGCATCACCGCGCTGTCCGAGCAGCATGGCCTTGGCGTCGCCAATGTCTTTCACGCCGGCGACGGCAATCTCCACCCGCTGATCCTCTATGACGCCAACCAGCCCGGCCAGCTCGACCGCGCCGAGGCCTTTGGCAGCGACATATTGCGCCTGTGCGTCGAAGTCGGCGGCGTGCTGACCGGCGAACATGGCGTCGGCGTTGAAAAGCGCGAGCTGATGCCGGTGATGTTCAGCGATATCGACATCGACCAGCAAAAGGCGGTGAAGGCGGCGTTCGATCCGCGCGCCCTGCTCAACCCCGGCAAGATGTTCCCGCTGCTCCACCGTTGTGCCGAAGTCGGCCGCATGCACGTCCATGGCGGGGCGCTGCCCTTCCCCGATCTGCCGCGCTTTTGATGGCCGATCCGCCTTTGGGCCCTGCCACCACCGCCGAACTCGCCGAGATCATCATCGCGGCGGGACGCAGCGGCAGCCGCCTTGCCATCCATGGCGGCAACAGCAAGGCCGGCATCGGCGCACCCGTCGATACCGTGCCGCTCGACATGCGGGGCTTTGCCGGGGTGATCGATTATGACCCGGCCGAACTCGTGCTCACCGTCGGCGCCGGCACGCCGCTGCGCGATGTGCTCGCGGCCGTCGCCGCCGAGGGCCAGCAACTGGCCTTTGAACCTGGCGACCATGCTGCGCTGTTCGGCAACCCTGCCGCCACCCCCACCATCGGCGGCGCCATCGCCGCCGGCATCGCCGGGCCGCGCCGCCTGACCATGGGCGGCGCCCGCGATCATCTGCTGGGCTTCACCGCGGTTTCCGGGCGCGGCGAAACCCTCATCGGCGGCGCAAAGGTCGTCAAGAACGTCACCGGCTATGACCTGCCAAAGTTGCTCGCCAACAGCTGGGGCCGCCTCGCCGCGCTCACCCAGGTGACGCTGAAGGTGCTGCCCCGCCCGCGCACCACGCTCACGCTCATCGCCACCGGCCTTACCCCAGCCGCCGCCATCGCCGCCATGGCCCGGGCGTTGGGGTCCGCCGCCGACGTCGCCGCCGCCGCGCACAACCCCGCCACAGCCACCACTGCGCTGCGCCTCGAAGGCTTTGAACCTTCCGTCGCCGCCCGCGCCGCCATGCTGCCCGCCATCCTCGCCGATCACTGCCGCGTCGCGCCGCTCGACCCCGCCGCAGCCGACGCGCTGTGGCACGGCATCGCCAACGTCACCGCCCTCGCCGACGCCCCGGTCCTCTGGCGCATCAACCTGCCCCCGTCCGCCGCCGCAACCTTCGCCGCACCATTCATCGCCGCGGGGGACCGCACCCTGTTCGATTGGGCCGGTGGCCTCGTCTGGCTCGCCACCAACACCGATCCTGCCACCATCCGTGCCGCCGCCGCCGCCGCCGGTGGCCACGCGATGCTGCTCCGCGCCCCGGCCGACACCCGCGCCCAGGTGCCGGCCTTCCACCCGCAGCCCCCCGCCGTCGCCGCACTCGAAGCCCGCGTCCGCCGCGCCTTCGACCCGTATGGCGTGTTTGAAACCGGCCGTTTTGGACCACCCGATGCAGACTGATTTCACCCCCGCCCAACTCGCCGATCCGGCGATGGCGGCATCCGAGGCCGTCATCCGCAAATGCGTGCACTGCGGCTTTTGCACCGCCACCTGCCCGACCTATCTGCTGCTCGGCGACGAACTCGACAGCCCGCGCGGCCGCATCTACCTGATGAAGGACATGCTCGAAAACGAGCGTGACCCCGATGCCGATGTCGTCAAGCACATCGATCGCTGCCTGTCCTGCCTGTCCTGCATGACCACCTGCCCGTCGGGTGTGAATTACATGCACCTCGTCGATCACGCCCGCGCCTATATCGAGGCACGCTATCGCCGGCCCCTGCACGAACGCCTGATCCGCGCCCTCCTCGCCGCCGTTTTGCCTCACCCGCGCCGCTTCCGCCTCGCCCTGCGCCTCGCCCGCGCCGCGCGTTTCACCGCGCCCTTGCTCGATCGCACAACAGCGACGCAGCCGCTCGCCGCCATGTTGCGCCTCGCGCCGCCCCGGCTTTCCCCACGCGCCACCACCGATTTGCCCCCGGAATCACGCACGCTGAGCACACCCCGCGCCCGCGTCGCCCTTTTGCAAGGCTGCGCTGAACCGGTGTTGCAACCACATATCCGCGCCGCAACGCTACGCCTGCTCGCCCGCTGCAACGTCGAAACGGTGTTTGCCCCCGGTGAAACCTGCTGCGGCGCGCTCGTCCACCACATGGGCCGCGACGCTGCCAGCCTCGATGCCGCCCGCCGCAACACCGATGCCTGGATGCGCGAAATAGACGGCAAGGGCCTTGATGCGATCATCGTCACCACCTCCGGCTGCGGCACGACCATCAAGGACTATGGCTTTTTGCTGCGCAATGACCCGGTCTACGCCCCCCGCGCCGCCCGGGTTTCGGCGCTCGCACGCGACATCAGCGAATTTCTCGCCGATTTCGGGCTGCCGGCGACCGCGTCCAACCGCCCCGCAAGCGCAGGCCTTGCCGTCGCCTGGCAAGCACCTTGCTCACTCCAGCACGGCCAGAAAGTCACCACAGCCCCGCAAAAACTGCTGGGCGACGCCGGTTTCACCGTCCGAACCCCCGCTGACGCCCATCTCTGCTGCGGTTCCGCCGGCACCTACAACATCCTGCAGCCCGCCATCGCCGGGCAATTGGGTGACCGCAAAGCCGCAACGCTCGACAAGTTGCGCGTCGATGCCATCGCGACCGGCAACATCGGCTGCGCGACACAGCTTGCCAGCCGCACCGCGACACCCGTCGTCCACATCGTCGAGCTGCTCGATTGGGCCACCGGCGGCCCCCGGCCACCGGCGCTGTTGCCCGCTGCCTAACCCGCCTTCGACGTGCCGGCAGCGGCTGTCTTCACTGCGGCCTTCGCCTCCAACGCCTTGTCCTCATTGGCGCGCTTGATGATATACTGGCGAATGGTCTCGATCTGCGCCGGCGAATAGTTCGCCGCCCATCCGACCATGCCATTTTCCTTCAACGCGCCATCATGCACAACCGACTGCCAATCGGCCGCCTTGTTGATGATCGCCGAATGCCGCAGGTCGGGAATGTTGGTGCCGCCCACCGCTGCATCACCATGGCAACCGAAACAGGCATCGCCATACAGGCCGGCACCCGCCGTCACCTGCGCTTCCGTACCGGTGAATGCCGGCGGGTCGAGAACCCGGCTGCCCATCGGCGGCGCCGGTGGCAACACCGCGGTGCCACCAACCTTGAACACCAGCATGCGGCTGATATTAGGCACGGAACCGGATTTATGCGCCAGAATGCCCGCATAAATGTCCCACAACCCGCCCCAGCCAGCCAGGATCGCCACATATTGCTGGCCGTTGACCGAATAGGTGATGGGCGCCGCAATCACGCCGGTCTGCGTCGGAAACGACCATAGCTGCTTGCCGGTATCCGCCGCATAGGCGCGGAAATCACCGCCCGCCGTGCCCTGGAACACCAGATTGCCCGCCGTCGCCAGCGTGCCGCCATTGGCCGGCCCCGGGTGCTCCACCGTCCAGCGCGCCTTGCCGGCCACCGGATCCCAGGCAACCAGCGATCCCGTCGTCTGCGCGGCATAGGCAGCACGGATCTTGGGGTCGGCCGGCATCATCGTATTGGTCGCATCCAGCCCCAATTGCATGCCCAGCTTGGTCGGTTTCCAGGTCTTGGCATCCGCCCCCTGATACACCGCCCCGGCGTTGTTGGCCGGAATATACACGAGGCCAGTCTTCGGACTGTACGACATCGGCGTCCAGCTATGGGCACCAAAGGCCCCCGGCAGCCCGACAAAGGGCTTGCCGGTGATCTCATATTTCGCCTCGGCCACCACATTCGGCCGCCCCGTCACAGGGTCCAGACCGGTCGCCCAGTTCAGCTTGGCAAAGGGTTTGCCCGAAATGAACTTCCCGGTCATGGCATCAAGCGTATAAAAAAAGCCGTTCTTGGGCGCATGCAGCAGCACCCGTTGCGGCTTGCCATCCACCGGAATGGTCGCAGCGATGATCTGCTGGTCGGAATCAAAGTCCCAACGGTCCTCCGGCGTCTCCTGATAATGCCAGACATATTCGCCGGTATCCGGGTTCACCGCGACGATCGACGCCGTATACAGGCTGTCGCCACCGTCCGGCGTGCGAATCGCCGGGTTCCACGGCTCGGCATTGGCAGTACCAAAGTACAAAAGATCGGTTTCGGGATCATAAGTGATCGAATCCCAAACCGTGCCACCACCGCCCAGCTTCCAATATTCACCTGTCCAGGTCTTGGCGGCTGCCTCCAGATGCTTGCCCTCGAACGGCTTCGAAGGGTCGCCCGGCACGGTGTAGAACCGCCAGATCTGGTTACCGGTCTCGGGATCATAAGCCGAAATGAAACCGCGGTTGAGATATTCCGAACCCGCGGCGCCAATCACCACCCGGCCCTTGACGATACGCGGCGCTCCGGTAATCGCCATGGCAGACCCGGTCGGAATGGTCGGTTTGTCCCACACCACAGCACCGGTATCGGCGTTCAGCGCGACCAGCCGGCCATCGATGGTCGCGACGAACACCATGCCCTTGTACACTGCGACACCGCGATTGACCGCGTCGCAGCACACGTCCACCAGCTTTTCGCGCGGCACCTTGGGGTCATAGGCCCATAGCGGCTTGCCCGTGGCCGCATCATAGGCCTTCACCATGCTCCAGGCGGTTGACACGAACATCACGCCATCGACGACGATCGGCGTTGCTTCCTGCCCCCGCGCCGTATCAATATCGGCGAACCAGCTCAGTCCCAGCTTGTCGACATTGGAGTCACTTACCGCAGTAAGTGGTGAAAAACGCTGCTCGTCATGGGTCCGGCCATAGGACAGCCAGTTGGCGCCATCCTTGTCGCCCGCCAGCAACCGCGCATCATCGACATTGGCGTTCCTGGCGACCGGCGCCGTCACGGCAGTATTGTCACAGGCGGCCAGCGACAGCACGCACAGTGCCATCGACGTGCCCTTCAAAAGCCTTGCGAAACCCATCTGATCTTTCCCCAAAATACCGATATTCGTGCAAAATCGCCGCTCGCCGCTCGTCCGTCCGGGTGAATCCCTCCTGCAAGATCGCGCACCATGCTTCTTTCCAGTACCAGCACAGCACAGGCAACGCACAAATTGGGGGGGGTGGCCATTGGCCGCCCGGGCAGCACGCATGGTCCTGGCGCGCATCCGAAATTCCACAACGCCACGGTACAGCGAAACAATGCTGCGGCAATCAAACCGAAATTAGCATATTGCGCTGCAGCGAAAGTCGCGCCAGATTGCCGTTGTTGCGATGCACAAGCGGGGGATTTGGCTGATGAGCGATGCCGGCAGGGCGCCCACACGGCGCGAAGTGTTGCACGCCATCGGCATGCTCGGCGGCGCCTCTGTACTTTATCAGGCAATGGCAACCATGGGCCATGCGGCGGAATCGCAATTTCCCGGCCCGCCCAACCTGTCCGGCGCCCGGCCCGGCGCCACGGTGCTGGTGCTCGGCGCCGGGCTTGCCGGCATGCTGGCTGCCTATGAACTGGGCAAGGCCGGCTACAAGGTCCAGATCCTTGAATACAACAGCCGCCCTGGTGGCCGGAACTGGTCGCTTTACGGCGGCGACACCTATACCGAACTGGGCGGCGCCACCCAGAAAATCGGTTTTGCGCCGGGCAATTACCTCAACCCCGGCCCTTGGCGCATCCCCTATCACCACCGCACCCTGCTGCACTATTGCAAGGCGTTCGGCGTCGCGCTCGAACCGTTCATGCAGTTGAACCACCAGGCGCTCATCCACCAAGCCGGTGCCTTTGGCGGCAAGCCGCAACGCTATCGCGAACTCGCCGCCGATTGGGATGGCAATGTCGCCGAACTTCTGGGCAAGGCTATCGACAACAAGGGCCTGAACGGCGTCATGACGGCAGAGGACAGCGACAAGCTCAAGGTCGCGCTGCGCGAATGGGGCCTGCTCGACAAGGACATGAAATATGTAAAGGGCAACCGTTCGTCGCGCCGGCGCGGCTTTGATCGACCCCCCGGCGGCGGCGTCAACGGCTCACCAATCCCGTCCGAACCCTATGCTTTCAAGGACATCATGGACAGCAAGGTCTGGGGCATCATTTCCCAGCACATGCAGATCGACCACCAGACGACGATGTTCCAGCCGGTCGGCGGCATGGGCATGATCGGCAAGGCGTTCGGCCGGCAGGTGGCAGACAAGATCCGCTACAATGCAAAGGTCACCAAGATCGACCAGAGCAATGACAAGGTGACCGCCACCTACACCGATGTCGTCACCGGCGAGGTACAGGAAGCCACCGCCGATTATTGCGTCTGCACCATCCCGCTCGGCATCCTCAGCCAGATCGAGCTCGATGCATCAGCCGGCATGCTCGCCGCCATCGCCGCCGTACCCTATTCCAACTCGGTCAAGGTCGGGCTGGAAATGAAGACGCGGTTCTGGGAGGAGGAGGAAGCCATCTACGGCGGCATCAGCTTCACCGACCGACCGATCAGCATGATTTCCTACCCCAGCGGCGGCCTGCACAGCAACGGGCCGGGCGTTATCCTGGGCGCCTATACCTTCGGCCCGGCCTCGTACAAATTTGCCGGCATGCCCCCGGAACAACGCATCGCAGAGGCGCTCGAACAAGGCTCCGTCTTTCACCCCGGCCGCTACAAGGAACAGTTCAGCAACGGCGCCGCGGTGGCCTGGAGCCGCTCGCCCTTCACGCTCGGCTGCTGCGCACAATGGAACGAGGACACCCGCAAGGAGCATTACCAGACGCTCGTCGCCGTCGATAATCGCATTGTGCTGGCCGGCGAACACGCCTCCTACATCGGCTGCTGGATGGAGGGCGCGCTATTGTCCTCACTCGACGCCATCACCCGCCTGCACAAGCGCGCCCTGGAGGCCTGAACCATGAAAACCATGATGAAAAGCCTGCCCTTTGTCGCCACGGCGTTGCTGTTCGCCACCCCGGCCATCGCCGCAAATCCTGCCAAGCCTGCCGCAATCGATCCCGGTGCGGTGGTGTATGAGGAAGTCTGCCAGGCCTGCCATATGGCAAACGGCATGGGCGGTATCGGCGCCGGTCGCATCGCGTCGCTCGCCAAAAACCCCAACCTTGAATATCCAGAATATCCGATCGGCATCGTCACGGGCGGCAAAGGCCCGATGCCCTGGTTCCGCGGCCAGTTGACCGACGAACAGATCGCCGATGCCATTTCCTATGTCCGCACGCATTTTGGAAATAAATACAAGGGCAAGGTGACCGCAGCAATGGTATCGGCAAGCGGCGTGCCGGCGCCACATGGGGTCGAACGCTAGCATTTTCAGCGCTGCGACGGCCCCCGCTCGAACACGGCCGATTACCGCCGCACTTTCCTAAATGCCGAACTGCCAAAAGGAAAACTTGCTTGCGGCGATCGGCAAACGCCGCCACCCTCGCGTCCTAGATCCTGCCTTTTGGCGCAAGGGACATGCATGGCGGTCGGCACGACAGCGCGATTTGAACAGGAGCCGCCGGCCCCAGTTGCCTTGCGCCGCCGTCACGTCGTCAAGGCGATATCGTGGCGAATCATCGGCACGTTCGACACGTTGATTCTCTCGTTGCTGCTGCTGACCTTTCTTGGTCCATATCTCGGCATCGAACCCGGCCGCGCCAATCACGTCGAAACCGCCAGCTACATCGCCGGCACCGAGGTCGTCACCAAGATCCTGCTCTATTATTTCCATGAACGCGTCTGGGCGCGGCTGCGCTGGGGCCGAAACACCAAAAACCGGAAATTGACAAGCGCTGCCCGACGCAGCGGTGCGAAGGCCTTCACATGGCGCGCGCTGGCCAGCTTCGATACGGCTGTGCTCGCCTTCATCTTTACCGGCAATCTCGCCATGGCGGCGTCGATCGGTGGTGGCGAAATACTCACCAAATTGCTGCTCTATTTCGCCCATGAACGCATCTGGGCGCGTATCGGCTTCGGCCTGCCCCCGGGTGGCCCGGCAGAATAGGCGCCAAAACGCCAGCAATTCGCCTTAGGCGACCAGCCAAAGCTTGCCCCATCGCGCCAAACCCGCCACCTATGGTCGGCAATGTCCGAACTGTTTGGCGATACCCCTGCTCCCCCCCCACAGCCGGCCGAAAACCCCGGCTATCGCGTGCTGGCGCGCAAATACCGCCCCGGCAGCTTCGATGCATTGCTCGGCCAGGAAGCCATGGTGCGCACGCTTGCCAACGCGATCGCGCGGGATCGGTTGGCACAGGCGTGGCTGCTCACCGGCGTACGTGGCGTCGGGAAAACCTCCACGGCACGTATCATCGCCAAGGCGCTGAACTGCATTGGCCCAGACGGCAATGGCGGCCCGACCATCAGTCCGTGCGGTGTCTGCGACCCCTGCATCGCCATCGCCGCCGGCCGGCATATCGACGTCATCGAAATGGATGCCGCCTCCAACACCGGCGTCGATGATGTGCGCGAAATCATCGAATCGGTGCGCTACGCCACGGTTTCGGCGCGCTTCAAGATCTACATCGTCGATGAAGTTCATATGCTGTCCAAAAACGCCTTCAACGCGCTGTTGAAGACGCTGGAGGAACCGCCGCCGCATGTGAAATTCATCTTCGCCACCACCGAAGTCGCCAAGGTGCCGGTCACCGTCCTGTCGCGCTGCCAGCGGTTCGATCTGCGGCGCGTGCCGGCCGCAACGCTCGTCGATCACTTCACCAGCATCGTCGCAGCCGAAGGCGCAACGGCGGAACCCGAAGCCGTGGCGCTGATCGCCCGGGCGTCGGAAGGCTCGGTGCGCGATGGCCTGTCGGTTCTCGATCAAGCGATCGCCCATTCCGGCGGCAACGTCACCGCCGATGCGGTGCGCGAAATGCTCGGCCTTGCCGATCGCGGCGCCGTCCGACGCTTGTTCGGCCATGTACTCGGCGGCGATGTCGGGGCAACGCTTGCCGCGGTTGCCGAACAATATGACCTGGGGCTGGATCCCGAAAACTTGCTGCGCGAGTTGCTCGAACTCGTCCATTCGATCACCCGCGCCCGGCTCGCGCCCGCAGAGGACCCGGCGCTCAGCGTGGAGGAGCGCGCCCAGCTCGCCGATTGGGCGCAGCGCCTGTCCTTCCCGGCGCTGCATCGGCTCTGGCAGCTGCTGCTGAAGGGGCTTGCCGAGGTGCAAGCCGCACCGGTCCCGTTGCAGGCCGCTGAAATGGCGTTGCTCCGCCTAATCCACGCCAGCGACCTGCCCGATCCGGCAGATCTGGTAAAACGCATCCTCGAAGGCGGCGAAAGCCCTGTCGCCAACCGGTTGCCCGCCACTTCACGGGAAGGATCGGAAGCGGCAAGCATCGCCGAGCAAAAGCCGCAACCGCCAGCCGAGACCATGCCTGACACGCCGGCACTGGTTATCGCCGAGCAGCCGGTCGTTGCCGTTCAAGCGCCCGCCGCTGCCCAGGTCCCCGGCCCAGCTGCAGCAGCCGGTCCCACCCCCGACCCCGAACCGGTACCGGCGACCTACGAAACCCTTGTCGCGCTTTTTCGCGCCCATACCGAACCGCGCATCGCGCATATGCTCAGCGATGAACTCCGCCTCGTCGAATATCTGCCCGATAGCAGGCCGCTATCGCTCGTCCTCGCCCATGATAAACGCCAGTCACGCGAACAACTGGCGCTCATCGGCCGCCGGCTCAACGAATGGACCGGCCGTGACTGGGAAGTCACCCTGGTTTTCGAAGGTGGCGGCCCCACCCTGCGCGAAATCGAGCTCGCCACGGATGCCGCCCGCCTTGTTGCCGCCCGCGCCGATCCGATCGTCGAATCCGTCTTCCAGGCTTTCCCCGATGCCGAACTGGTCGACTTCGACACCCCAGATCCATTCCCTGAAAGGACCCCCCATGCCCAGTCTCGATGAACTGATGAAGGCCGCGCAAAGCGTCCAGGAACAGATGCAGGCGGCCCAGGCCAAGCTCGATGACATCTTGGTGCAGGGCGCCAGCGGCGGCGGCCTCGTCAAGGTCGGCGCCACCGCCCGCGGCCGGATCACCAGCCTCGAAATCGACCCGTCACTCCTCACAGTCGATTCAAAGGAAATGCTGGAAGATCTTGTGATTGCAGCTTTCAATGATGCCAAGAACAAGGCCGATCAAGCCGGCAGCGCCGAAATGAACAAACTCACCGCCGGCATGCCGCTGCCCCCGGGCTTCAAACTACCTAATCTCTGAAACACGACCGCTCGTCCCGTTGGGATGGGCCAAATCGCGCACGGCGCGGCGGCATGGGCAACCCCATAGCCGAAATGAAGGACCATAAAATGACAGCCATCCCAGCCACCATGCTCCAGTATCGCACCCTGGTTAAATCCAGCGGCACATTGGAACTCAGCCTTGCCGAAGTTTCAGTGCCCACCCCGGCCGCCGGCGAAATCCTTGTTCGCATCGAAGGCAGCCCGATCAACCCCAGCGATATCGGGCTTTTGTTCGGCGCTGCCGACATGAGCACCGCCGTCCAGTCCGGCACCGCCGACCGCCCAATTGTAACCGCCACGATCCCGCCCGCCTTCATGCGCGCCATGGCAGCCCGCGCCGATGAATCGATGCCCGCCGGTAATGAGGGCGGCGGCACCGTCGTCGCCGCCGGTGAAGGCGCCGAAGCGTTGATCGGCAAGAAAGTCGGCATCATCGGCGGCGCCATGTACGCGCAATATCGCGCCGTTCGCGCCCGGGATGCCATCGTGCTTCCTGATGGCGCAACAGCGGAAGACGGCGCCTCCTGCTTCGTCAACCCGTTGACATCGCTCGGCATGACCGAGACCATGCGTCGCGAAGGCCACACCGCTCTGGTCCACACCGCCGCCGCATCCAACCTTGGCCAGATGCTCAACAAGATCTGCATCAAGGACGGCATCAAGCTCGTCAACATCGTGCGCAGCGCCGAACAGCGCAAATTGCTCGAAGGCATCGGCGCGACCTGTATCGTCGATTCCAGCCTCCCCGATTTCATGGACGACCTCGTCGCTGCGCTTGTCGCAACCGGCGCCACCATTGCTTTCGATGCCATCGGCGGCGGCAAGCTGGCCGGCCAGATTCTCACCGCAATGGAGATCGCCGCGAACAAGACTGCCAAGGAATACAGCCGCTACGGCTCGACTGTTCACAAACAAGTTTATATCTATGGCGGCCTCGACACCAGCCCAACGGTCTTCAACCGCAGTTTCGGCATGGCCTGGAGCATGGGCGGCTGGCTGTTGTTTCCGTTCCTCGGCAAGATCGGCGCCGCCGACGCGCAAAAGCTGCGGGACCGGGTTGCCGCCGAACTGACCACCACGTTCAAAAGCCATTACACCGCCCGCGTCGGGCTCGCCGAAATGCTCAATCTCGATGCCATCCACGCCTATAACGCCAAGGCAACCGGCGAAAAATACCTGGTCACGCCCAACGCTTGAGCCAGCTATCGGCGGGATGGTGGCGATGCCATCATCCCGCCATCCCAAAAAGGCGCCCAAGATGCTGACCGCAACCGAAGTCCGCGACTATTTCGAGACCGACTATCCGCAGGATATCCTCGAAAAAACCCGCACCGGCCAAACCCTTGGCCGCGAGGATTTCATCCGCTCACAGGCCGCCCTCGCCGCGCGCGGCTGGGCCGCACCGCATTGGCCGGTGGAACATGGCGGCACCGGCTGGACCCCATCGGAGCGCGCTGTTTTCGAAGCGGAATTCGCCCGCGCCGGTGTCCCCACCATCGTTCCCATGGGACTCATCTATGTCGCGCCGGTGATGTATAATTTTGGCACGCCCGAACAACAGGCGCGCTGGCTGCCGGACATCCTGCATTCCCGCACCTTTTGGGCGCAGGGCTATTCCGAACCCGGATCGGGGTCCGATCTGGCATCGCTGACCACGCGCGCCGTCCGCGACGGTGAGGATTATATCGTCACCGGCCGCAAGACCTGGACCAGCCTTGGCCATTATGCCGACTGGATTTTCTGTCTCGTGCGCACTGCCGACACGCCGAAACCGCACGCCGGCATCTCCTTCCTGTGCATCGACATGGCGACCCCGGGCGTCAGCGTGCGCCCGTTGATGGGCCTGGATGGCCGCCATTATCTCGCCGAAGTCACCTTCGATCACGTCCGCGTCCCCGCCGCCAATCTGATCGGGGAGGAGAACAAGGGCTGGTCCTACTCCAAATATCTGCTCGCCAATGAACGCACCTGGTATGCCCATGTCGCCCAGAAACGCGTGTCGCTGCAACGGGTTCGCCGGCTTGCCGCCGACATGCCGGATGCCGCCTCACCGGCCTTTCGCAGCCGTCTTGCCGAAACCGAAATCGCCGTCGAAACGCTCGATGGCCTTGTCGCTCGCGCCCGCGCCGGCAATTCGCAGGAAGGGCCGGATATCGCCTCGCTGATCAAGATCATCGCCACCGAAAGCGCCCAGGCCATCACCGAATTGCTGCTCGATCTCGCCGGGCCGGACGCCGCCCCGCATTTCCCGGATCGCGGCCCCGGATGGGCCGACGCCCTGCCCGGCCGCGACAGTTTCACAGTCCCCGCCGTCGCCGATTATTTCATGACCCGTGCCCAGACTATCTATGGTGGCACGACCGAGGTGCAGAAGAATATCATCGCGAAGGCAGTCCTGGGCCTCTGAACCCAGGTATTTTCCGGCGAACTACGCGGATTTTCCCCCGAAACCCGGCGAAACATGGGATAACGCCGCCATGGAAACCGAAACGACACAAGCCGCCGACTGGACGGTCCCCCAACGCTGGGCCGACTATACCGCCGACGAACATGCCATGTGGGACAGGCTGTACGCCCGCCAATCCGCCATGCTGCAGGGCCGCGCCGCGCCGGAATTCCTCGTCGGCATCGATGTGCTCAAAATGTCGAAGCCCGGCATCCCGGATTTCGCCGAACTGTCGGGCCGCCTGATGGACCTGACCGGCTGGCAGGTCGTCGCCGTCCCCGGCCTTGTCCCCGATGAAGTGTTTTTCGGCCATCTCGCCGAGCGCCGCTTCGTCGCCGGTCGCTTCATCCGCACGCCCGAACAGCTCGACTATCTTCAGGAACCCGATATCTTCCACGATGTCTTTGGCCATGTCCCGCTGCTCGCCAATCCGGTGTTCGCCGATTACATGCAGGCCTATGGCAAGGGCGGGTTACGCGCCGCCGGCAAGGGCGCCATCGCCCTGCTCTCCCGCCTGTACTGGTACACCGTCGAATTCGGCCTTGTGCGCTCGGGCGACGCGCTGAAACTTTACGGCGCCGGCATCGTTTCCAGCCATGGCGAATCGATTTTCGCACTGGAAAGCCCCAGCCCCAACCGCATCGGCTTTGATCTGCGCCGGGTGATGCGCACACAATACCGCATCGACGACTACCAGCAGAATTATTTCGTCATCGACAGCTTCGACGACCTGTTGCGCCAGACGCTGGAAACCGATTTCGGGCCGCTTTACGCCGAACTCGAATTACAGCCGGAAATCGCCATCGCCGAGATTTTGCCCAGCGATCGAGTCATCACTCGCGGCACGCAAAGCCACGCCGCCTGACTCTGCATGACTCCGCCCGCTCAAGGGACGCTTTCACCGCAGGCAGGCATCGATTCCTTCATTGGCCACCACCCGCGCCCGCTTCTCGATGCGGCGGGCATAGCGCTTCACATATCGGCCCGGCGACGCTGCATTGCGCTTGATCGGTTGCGGCAGGATGGCGGCAATACGCGATGCCTGCGCCGGCGAAAGCCCGGCAGCGTCGACATGGAAATAATGCTTTGCAGCGGCATCCACGCCATAGATCCCAGGCCCCATCTCGGCGATGTTGAGATAGACCTCCATGATCCGCGGTTTGCCCCAGATCGCTTCGATCAACACCGTGAACCAGGCCTCCAGGCCCTTGCGCACATAGGATCGCCCCGGCCACAGAAAGGCATTTTTCGCTGTCTGCTGCGAAATCGTCGAGCCGCCGCGTAACTTGCCGCCGCCGGCATTGCGCGCCGCCGCCGCCTCCATCGCGATGAAATCAAAACCGTTGTGTTCACAAAACCGCGCATCTTCGGCACCGATTGCGGCACGCGGCACGGCCGCTGCAATCGCCGACAATGGCACCCAGTGCCGCTCCACATGCCTGCCCGAAATCGCATCGCGCGCCATTGGAAAAGTTAGAGGCACCGACACGAACCGATAGGCTGCAACCCATAATATGCTCAACAAAACAGCGCCGCCAACCGCCTTTGCAGCGAAGATGGTGATGCGAGCGGGCAGGCTTCGAATTGGCACAGACACTCCGGCGAGATTGGCGCCAGTGTCAGGCTTGCGCCGTAAACGTCAACCGAAGAACGCGATCGCGCAAAGATGCTGGTCTTGGCGCCGGCCCCAAGGGAACCCGGCGCCGATACTGGAATGCGTGTCTCAGAACGTTGCGACAGGCTCGGAGCGCCGAATCTGCCGGCGTACGGCGACGCCAGCCATTCCAAACCCAAACAGCAACATCACCCAAGTCTGTGCCTCTGGCACAGCCGAAGCCAACGGTGCCGTTGCTGCCAATCCGATAACGGTGCCGGTCGTGAGGCTGGCCCCAAACGCCGCATTCAACGCGCCCGTCGACGTATCGGTGAGCCGTAGTGCCAACATCGGGTTTGAAAGATCCAGCAACTGAGGCACTGTGACGGTGGTGAGATCAAAGCTGAACAGGTCGAGGCCTGTTCCCACAGCCATATTGTTCAAAACCACGTCGCCGAACAATGTCATTGCCGTCGTGTCGATGACGAAGTTGCTCAATTCGACAACGTTCGTGCCATTCGTCAGCGATACGCCCGACCCATCATGGCGGATCATGCCAGCCAACGACCCATCGAGCATGCCACCGGTAATGCCGAAATTAACCGTCAGCGGTGCGGCTGAAATGAGCGATGCGGTACCAAGCAAACTCGGGCTGAGCGATTCGATGATTTCACCAAAAGCAACGCGGGTATCGCCGCCGATAAGCGTCACGGCCGACGCCATCGAAGACGACGCAAGACCAACGGCTACAAATGCCAATTTCAACGAATTAAGCATACATTTACTCCCAATCAAACAACGCAAAATAAACTGATTGGGAGAGGATGCCTTTGCCCGGTTTACAGAAGATTAAAAAACGGAAAGAATTTGCCACCTGCGACAAACTATCCAGGTTTTGAGGGCGTTTACATAAAATATTGATCTAATGCAGAAAATTCGAGGTATTAACTAGCTATATCCATACCTACTTCGGATAGGTCGGATCTTGAATTCGTTACGAAAGCGGTCGAATCGGTCTTTTTCAAGCCAGTTCGGGCACCAAACGCCGTTCAATGGCCAGCGCGTGCATCGATTTGCTCAATTTCTCGAACGCCCGCACTTCGATCTGACGCACGCGCTCACGGCTGATGCCATATTGCTGCGAAAGCTCCTCCAGCGTTTCCGGGTCGTCGACCAGGCGGCGTTGGGTCAGAATATGCTTTTCGCGATCATTCAGCGACGCCATCGCCGCACCCAGCAATTCGTGGCGCTGGTCGCGTTCCTGTTCATCGGCGATCATCTCGTCCTGCAACGGGCCGCTGTCGGCAAGCCAATCCTGCCATTCGCCCTCGCCTTCCTCGCGCAGCGGTGCATTGAGGCTTGTATCGCCGCCCATCGACATGCGGCGGTTCATCGAGATCACCTCGTCCTCGGTCACCCCCAACGTGGTGGCGATCTTGGCCACATCCTCATTGTGCATGTCGCCATCTTCCATGGCGTTCAGCTTGCCCTTCAACCGGCGCAGGTTGAAAAACAGCTTCTTCTGGGCAGCGGTAGTGCCGATCTTCACCAGGCTCCATGACCGCAGGATATATTCCTGGATCGACGCCCGGATCCACCACATCGCATAGGTGGCGAGGCGGAACCCCTTTTCGGCGTCGAACTTCTTGACGCCCTGGATGAGCCCGATATTGCCCTCGGAAATCAGTTCTGCGACCGGCAGCCCATAACCGCGATAACCCATGGCGATCTTGGCCACCAGCCGCAGATGGCTAGTCACCAGCTTGGCCGCAGCCTCGGGGTCCTGATGCTCCTCCCAGCGCTTGGCGAGCATATATTCCTGCTCCGGCGCCAACAGCGGAAACTTGCGGATTTCAGACAGATAACGGTTAAGCCCGGCCTCGCCGCCAAGCGCCGGGATCGAGGTCTTCACGACAGGAAGATTGGCCATTTCAACTCCTTGTTACGCTTCGGCGTCTGAAAGACGACCGATTAACTCCACTATATCCAGCGGCAGGCTGGATTGAAAAGACAGTTTTTCTTGTGTGACAGGATGCACAAACCCCAGTGTCGCGGCGTGCAGCGCCTGTCGCTGAAAACCCAGATCCTTCAACATGCCCGCCAAACTGCCCGGCGTGCGTCCATAGGTTGCATCCCCCAATAACGCATGGCCGATAGACGCCATATGAACGCGGATCTGGTGGGTGCGCCCGGTTTCCAGCCGGCATTCGATCTCGGCCGCATGGCGAAACGCTCGCACCAGGCGGTAATGCGTCACCGCACGCTTGCCGCGGCCTTCGGGAACGATGGCGATCTTCTGCCGATTGGCGGAGGAACGGGCCAGCGACCCTTCGATCCGCCCGGCCGGCGGCACCGGCACACCGGCAACGATGGCGGTATAGCACCGCTCGACACTATGCGCGGCAAACTGACGCGACAGATGTTCATGCGCCGGGTCGGTCTTGGCCACCACCAATAACCCAGACGTATCCTTGTCGATGCGATGCACGATGCCCGGCCGCGCCACGCCGCCGATGCCGGAAAGCCGCCCGGCGCAATGGTGCAGCAGCGCATTGACCATGGTGCCATCGAAATTCCCGGCCGCCGGATGCACGACCAGCCCGGCGGGCTTGTCGACAATCAACAGATCATCATCTTCGTAAACGATGGTCAGCGGGATATCCTGCGCGATAGTTTCGGATGGCCGCGGTTCGGGGATCGTGAGCGCCAACGCCTCGCCGCCCTTCACCTTCAACGCCGGGTCCCACAATATGCCGGCAGGCCCCGTAACGCGGCCACCGCCGACCAGCGCCTTCAACCTCTCGCGGCTATGCTGGGGCAGTGCAATCGCCAGCGCACGGTCAAGCCTCAGCCCCGCTGCGGTGGCTGGCAAGACAAGATTGATCGACTTTTCGGCCCCCATCGCCTAGCCGATGTCGTGATGATCGTTACGATTTCAAGCGCGTTGCAAAAAACCCTTGTGGACGAAGCAGCAGTAGACCCCGACCGGGAGGTTTGCGGGCTGCTGCTGGGCCGAACTGCCGCCGCGATCACAGGGGCGGTTTCGGCGCGCAATGTCGCCGCCGACCCGGCGCGCAGTTTCGAAATCGATCCGGCAACCCTGCTCCGCGTCCACCGCGAGGCGCGCGGCCAGGGCCAGGCCGTGATCGGCCATTATCACAGCCACCCCAACGGCAATGGCAACCCGTCGAAACGCGATGCCGCGCGGGCGCTTGAAAATGGCCAACTCTGGCTGATCATCGCCGCCGATGCCGTGCACGGCTGGCGCGCCGTCGCCGATGCTCCGGACGCGCTGCACGGGTGCTTCCGCGCTATCACTGTCACCGCCATTTCGGGCGCCGACTGATGGCTACCGGCGTCGTCAAATGGTTCGATGCCAAAAAGGGCTTTGGCTTCCTCACGCCCGATCTTGGGCCGCGCGACGTGTTTGTTCACGTGTCCGCCGTCACCGCCGCCGGCCTGCCGGGCCTTGTCCCCGGCGACAGGCTGGAATTCGAAATGGCGCAAAGCGGCGATGGCCGGCTGATCGCGCTCGGCCTGCGCCCGCGCGCACCCGATCCGGCGGGGGAACCGGCGGCGGCACCGGCCGCCGAAATGGCCGATCCCGATCCCGGCGCCTGATGGTGTCGCTCGCCACCCTGTATTTTCCCGCCGGCATCGCCATCGGGCTTGGCGCCGCCGCCCCGGTTGGCCCGGTCAACCTGCTGGTCATCCAACGCACATTGTGTGGCCACCGCCGCGCTGCGATGGTCATGGGGTTCGGCGCGGCACTTGGGGACGCGCTGTTCGCCATCGTCGCCGGCTTCGGCCTGGGCGCCATCGGCACGCTGATCAGCGATTTGGACGCGCCGATCCGAATCCTCGGCGGGTTGGTCATGCTCGTGTTCGCCGTCGTCATCTGGCGGTCGGCGCCGCATCTCGAACTCCGGCCCGATTCCGGCACTCGCCAGCGGCTTGCCCTGATGGGCTTCTCAATGGCCGCCACCAATCCGGCGACAATGCTGTTCTTCATCGGCAGCTTCAGCGCCATCGGCTTTGTCGGGCTCGGCCATGCCACCACCGCCGAACGCATCCATGCCTCGCTTCTCGTCGTCGGGGTGTTCCTCGGTTCGATGCTCTGGTGGGCAACTGTCACCGGCATCGCGCTGCGCCTGCGCGGCCGCGTCAGCGATCGCCACCTGCGGCTGCTCAACCATGGCACCGCCGCCGCGCTGGCGCTCTTCGGCCTCGGTGCCGCCGCCTTTGGAGCCATTGCGCTATGATCGATCCCGTTACGCCGCTGCTGGTCAAATGGCTTACCCATGATCTTGCAACGCCGATCGCCACGGTGCTCACCGCCAGCGAACTGCTGTCCGACACGCCAGATACCGAAATCAACGGCCTGGTGCAGGAAGGCGCCGCCCGCCTCGCCAACCGGCTGAAGCTGATCCGCGCTGCCCTCGCCCCGGGTGCCGCGCCGATGAGCAGCGCGGCACTGGTCAAATTGCTGCAAGCCGGTATCGACGGCACCACCATCGATTGGCAACGCGGCCCCGCCGATGTCGATGGGCCGACCGCCGCGCTGATTGCCGGCGCGGCAATGCTGCTCGCCGATCTGCGCCGCGCCCAACCGCTCGGCATCACCGATCACGGCATTCATTGGTCAACCCCGGCCGCCTTTCCCGATACCGTCGCTGCGTCGCTCGATGGCGCTCCCCCGGCCGATGGACGCTCCGCCCTCGCCGCCATGCTCAGGGCCGCTGCACATCATGCTGGCGTGGGGCTGGAGGCAACTGCAGCCGGACTCGCCTGGACTTGAATTCCAAGGGTGGTGGTATTTTTAGCACACAGCGAAAGCGCGCATTGTTACAAGAATGCAACTTCGCTGTAACAAAGCCGATGCTTCGGTTTTGAAACAGCTAAACGGCTAAATTCGAACGATTTGCGGCGTCTGATACGGCCCAAACCTTTCCATGAATGGTCAAAAATTGCCAGGATCAAGGCAGGGTGAAACATCGGACAGACTTAAATCTGCAACGTTAAAGTCACGGAAATTACGCAACTCTTTCCTAGGCGGAGCCCAACTTCAAAAGGGCTTTTCCACATGCAATCAAACCACCGCCTCCGCCTCCACCTGTTGATGGGCGCCGCACTTTTCGCGACCACTGCAGCCCCCGCTTTCGCCGCTGTCGAAGCGGCAGCCGGCGCTGAAGTTGCCGCCGAAGCGGGTGCAGACGCGGGTGCCGACGATGGCAAGGGCCTTGCCGAAATCATCGTCACCGCCACCAAACGCGAAACCAATTTGCAGAAAACCCCGATCGCCATTTCGGTCGTCGATTCAAAGATCATCGCCGATCGGCATATCCAGAGCCTGATCGATCTCGCCGATGGCGGCGTCCCCTCGTTGCGCATCGCCACCTTCGAAGCGCGCCAGTCGGCGCTCACCGTCGGCATCCGCGGCATCGTGCCCTTCGATGCCAACCAGACCGCACGTGACCAGGGCGTCGGCGTCTATCTCGATGGCATCTACCTTGGCCGCCAGCAGGGCCTGAACGCCGCGCTGTTCGATATTGCCCGCATCGAAGTGCTGCGCGGGCCGCAGGGCACCTTG
>JBBQPR010000001.1:0-97916 GCA_038217075.1 Sphingomonadales bacterium | reverse complement strand
TGGAAGGCGAAGTCTTGCGTTTCGGAACGGCCATGCGGCACCTGTCATCTTTACGTTGGCGGTATCACGGCGTCTTCGGGCCACACACGCGGCCACCGGACGATCCGGGTTGAGTGAAGGAGCGGCGTATAGGGATTTTCGGCGCTTGCGCAAGTGGAAAGGGCAAAATCCGGGGTATTGCCGGGGACAAAAGCCGGCTGGCGACCGTCGATCCGCAGCCTTGATGGATTTTTGGGTCGCATCAAAGCCGAAACCCCTTGTAAGGATAGCCTGTGCTTGCCCTTCTCGACATCCGCAATGTGGTGCTGATCGAAGCGCTGGCGCTTGATCTTGCGCCTGGGCTGTCGGTGCTGACCGGGGAGACCGGGGCGGGCAAATCGATCCTGCTGGATGCGCTGGGCCTGGCCATGGGGGCGCGTGGGGATGCGGCGCTGGTGCGCGCCGGTGCTGATTCGGCACGGGTTACCGCCGAATTTCATGTTGGCGGCGATCATCCGGCGCGGGCGCTGATGGCGGAGAATGATCTGGATGGCGGTGATGATGCGATGGCGCCGATCATCCTGCGGCGGCAATTGAAGGCCGATGGCGGCAGCCGTGCCTTTGTGAATGACCAGCCGGTGTCGGCGGCGCTGCTGCGCGAGATTGGCGCAGCATTGGTTGAAATTCACGGCCAGACGGATGATCGCGGCCTGTTGGCGGCGCGTGGGCACCGGGCGTTGCTGGATGGTTTTGGCGGGCTGTCGCGGGAGCTTGCGGCCGTGCGGGCGGCCTGGGCGGCATTGCGGGCGGCGGAGGCGGCGGCACAGGCAGCGGCGGACCGGCTGGAGGCCGATGCGCGCGACCGCGAATGGCTGGACCATGCCGTGAAGGAATTGACCGCGCTAGACGCGCAGCCGGGGGAGGAGGCCGAGCTGGCAGAAGCGCGGGCATCGATGCAGAAGGGCGCGCGGTTGACCGACGACCTTGCGGCCATCGAGACTCTGTTGGGCGACAAGGACGGTGGCACGTCCAAGCTGGCGCAAGCGGCGCGGCGGCTGGACCGGATTGGTGCCGAGCATCCGTTGCTGGGGGAGGCGCTGGAGAGCCTCGACCGGGCGTTGGTGGAGGCGGGGGAGGCAGAAACCCGGCTGGCGGCGGCGGTGCAGGCGCTGGATGCCGATCCGGCGCGGCTGGAAGCGACCGAGGCGCGGTTGTTCGATCTGCGCGGCATGGCGCGCAAGCACCGGGTCGAGCCCGAAGCCTTGCCGGCGTTGGCCGAGACATTGAAGGCGCGGGCCGAGGCCTTGGCGGCGGGGACGACCGGCCTGAAGGCGTTGCAGGCGGCAACGGCGGGGGCGCGCAAGGATTATGCGGCGGCGGCGGCGGCGTTGGGCAAGGCGCGGGCGGCAGCGGCGGGGCGGCTCGACAAGGCGGTGGCGGGCGAACTGGCGCCGTTGAAGCTGGATACGGCGCGGTTTCGCACCGTGGTGGCGGTGCAGGATGCGGCGGGTTGGGGCCCGGATGGCAGCGAGCGCGTGGAGTTCGAGATCGCCACCAACCCCGGCGCGCCGTTTGCGCCGCTGATCAAGATTGCATCGGGCGGGGAATTGTCGCGGTTCGTGCTGGCGTTGAAGGTGGCGCTGGCGGAAACCGGCAGCGCGGGCACGTTGATTTTCGATGAGATCGACCGGGGAGTCGGTGGCGCGGTGGCATCGGCGATCGGGGACAGGCTGGCGCGGCTGGCGACGGGCACACAGGTTCTGGTGGTGACGCACAGCCCGCAGGTGGCGGCGCGCGGCGCACACCAGTTGCGCATCGCCAAGGCCAATGACGGCAAGGCCACCCGCACAGCCGTGGTGCCATTGACCGATGCCGAACGGCAGGAGGAGATTGCCCGCATGTTGTCCGGCGCCGATGTGACGGATGAGGCACGGGCGCAGGCGGCGCGGTTGCTGGTGCAGTGATGGATTTTGGCGGGGCGTCCGACGCAGGACGCGCGACGGTTCCGGGTTAACGACTGAATTTTGGTCCAGATAAGGGGTAGGAACATGCAGCGGAACATCGAACTGAATCGCCGGGCGATGATGGGCGCGCTGGCGACGGCGGCCTTTGCCACGGCGGCGCCGGCGCTGGGCCGGTCGACGCGCGCTGGCGCGGGTAGTGGCGCCCTGCAGGGGTTGATCGACAGCTATGTCGGTGCGGGTCGGGTGCCGGGGGCGATTGTCGCCATCGTGCGGCCTGGTGGCTTTCGCCCGCAATATCTGAGCGCCGGCAACATGGCGTTCGATGGCGGCGCGGCGGTGACGCCCGATACGTTGTGGCGCATCTATTCCATGTCGAAACCCATCACGGCGATGGCGGTGATGCAGCAGATTGCCGCCGGCAAGCTGGGGCTGGACCAGCCGATCAGCGACATCATGCCGGAATTCAAGACGATGCGGGTGTTGATCGACCCGGCCAAGGGGTTGGAATCGCGGCCGACGGACAAGCCGATTCTGGTGCGCAACCTGCTCACCCATACGGCGGGCCTGAGCTATTCGATCGTCGGCAATGGGCCGTTGGAGAAGGAATATCGCCGGCTGGGCCTGCAGCCCGGCTCCAGCGCCAGCCTGTTGCAACCGGGGGAGGGGGCGATTCCGGACTTGCAGACCTTTGCCGGCCGGTTGGCGGAACTGCCATTGTATAGTGAACCGGGGACATCCTGGCGGTATTCGGTGGGGATCGATCTGGCCGGGGCGATGCTGGAACGGTTGACCGGGACGACGTTCGACAAGGTGTTGCAGGCGCAATTGTTCGGGCCGTTGGGGATGGAAAGCAGCGGTTTTTCGGTGGAATCGGGCGATCTGAAGCGGCTGTCGTCCAACTATGCCTGGGTGGGCCGCGACCTGAAACCGATTGAAAAACCCTATGTCATCGATGGGCCGGCGCATACGGACTGGTTGGGCAAGCAGGTGATGCTGTCGGGTGGCGGCGGCCTTTTGGCATCAGCGCGGGACTATGCGCGCTTTGGCCAGATGCTGCTCCACGAGGGCATGTTCGAAGGCAAGCCGGTGATGTCGCGCGGGTTGGCGCGGCTGGCGATGGGCAATCTGATGCCAAAGGACGTGTATTTCGATGGTGACAAGGGCTTTGGCGCCGGCGGATCGGTGACGTTGTTCGATACGCTGGCCAGTGGGCCGGAGGGGACGCCGGTGGGGATTTACGCCTGGGGCGGGGCCGCGGGGACCAAGTTCTTCGTTGATCCGGTGCGGCAGATGGCGGTTGTGGTGATGCTGCAATTTTTCCCAGGCGAGCGGTTTCCGTTGAACAAGGACCTGCAGAATGCGGTCAACCGGGATAGCGGCCGCGTCGCATGATCGAACGCCGCCTGCAACTCCGCGAGCAATGGCGGACAGGCCTGCGCTGGTTGCTGGCGGTGGCCTATTTCACGGTTGGGGTGGTGCATATTCGCAGCCCGCAGGCGTTCCTGCCGATTGTGCCCGATTGGGTGCCGTATCCGATGCAGACGGTGCTGTTCACCGGCGTGTGCGAGATATTGGGGGCGATTGGGCTGTTGCTGCCCAATGTGCGGTTGCGCTGGTGGGCGGGGGTGATGCTGGCGGCGTATGCAGTGTGCGTTTATCCGGCCAATATTCATCATGCGCTGGATGGTATCGCGCTGGGCGGTACGCGGCTGGGCTGGGGCTATCATGCGCCGCGGCTGGCGTTTCAGCCGGTGATTGTGTGGTGGGCGCTGTTCGCCGGATCGGTGATTGATTGGCCGTGGCGGTCTCGGGGGCGGGTGAAGCGGAGCGGTTGAGCCATGTTTGTCGGGCATTTTGCGGCGGGAATCGCGGCCAGCGCCTATGATCGGCGGTTGCCGTTATGGGTGAGCATCGGTGCGTCGCAACTGATCGATATCGGTTGGGCGGGGCTGGTGATGGCCGGTGTCGAGAAGATGCGGATCGTGCCGGACCTGCCGGGCAGCCCGCTCGATCTTTATTACATGCCCTATACGCACAGCCTGCCGGCGGTGCTGCTGTGGGGATTGGCGGCGGCGGGGGTGGCGCATTGGCTGTTGCGGCTGCCCTGGGCGACGGCGTGGCTGGGCGGGGCGGTGGTGGTTTCGCACTGGTTCCTGGATGTGCTGGTGCACCGGCCGGACATGGCGGTGGGCTTTACCGGGCCAAAGATCGGCCTTGCGCTGTGGAACCTGCCGTTGCCCGAAATGGCGCTGGAGATGGGGATGACCGGGCTGGCAGTGGGTGCGCTGGTGGCGGTGCGCAAGGATGCGGGGCAAAAGGCCTGGCCGGTGCTGGCGTTCTTTGTGCTGCTGACGGTTTTGCAGATTACCGGGCAGGTTTCCAAGGCCGCCGAAAATGCCGTGCAGATGGGGCTATTGGCGCTTTTTGGTTACGCAGTGGCGATCATCGGGGCGTGGCTGGTGGACCGGCAGGGGCGGCGGGCACAAGCGTGAGCGGTTCATTTTAGGCTCCGATTTCGCCTCTCATGCCCGGCAGTGCCGCCGCCAGCCGTTCGATCGCGGCGTCCAGCACCGAATCCTGCTTGGCGAAGCACAGTCGCAGCGTGCTGGTGACGGGGTTTTCGGCGTAGAACGCGGAGACAGGGATGGTGGCGACGCCTGCTGTCAGGAGGCGGTCGGCGGTTGCGACATCGCCGGTTGGAATGCCTGACGCGGTGAGGTCGATGGAGACGAAATACGTGCCGGCGCCGGGCAGCAGTTTGTAGCCGGCGGCGGTGAGGCCGGAGACAAGGCGATCGCGGGAGCGTTGGAAGCCGGCGCGCATCTTGGGAAACCAGTCGGCGGGCTTGGCGAGGCCATGGGCGATGCCGGCTTGCAGGTTGGGCGGGGTGGTGAAGGTGAGGAACTGGTGGGCGCGGGCAAGCGCCGCCGAAAGGGCGGGGGCGGCGCACATCCAGCCGACTTTCCAGCCGGTGAGCGCGAAGATCTTGCCGCCGGAACCGATCTTTACACTGCGATCCCTGAGCGACGGGATGGCGAGCACCGGGACATGGGCGGCGCCATCGAAGACGATGTGTTCCCAGACTTCATCGCTGATCACCACCGCGTCATGGCGCCCGGCGTAGCGGCCGAGCAGTTCCAGGCTAGCGCGATCGAAGCTGGACGCGCTGGGGTTGAGCGGGTTGTTGAGGATGACCAGTTTGGTTTTGGGCGTGAAGGCGGCGGCGAGCATCGCTTCGTCGAACTGCCAGTGCGGCGGCGCCAGGCGGACGAGGCGCGGCACCCCGCCGGCGCGGCGGACGAGCGGCAGATAGGCATCGTACATCGGCTGGAACAGCACGACCTCGTCACCCGGCGTGATGAGCGCGAAGATGGCGGCGGCCAGCGCCTCGGTGGCGCCGGAGGTGACGGTGATTTCGGTTTGCCAATCGAGCTCTACCTGTTGGTGCGCGCGGTAGTGATCGGCGATGGCGCGGCGCAGTTCCGGCGTGCCGGGCATCGGCGGATACTGGTTGTAGCCGGTCAGCAGCGCGCTGGCGGCGGTATCGAGCACATCCTGCGGCCAGCCGGAATCGGGGAAGCCCTGGCCCAGATTGATGGCGCCGGTGGCGCGGGCGCGGGCCGACATGGCTTCGAAAATGGTGGTGGGCATGGCGGCGAACAGCGGGTTCATGCCGGCAGAAGCGCCCAAGCCGGGCATTCCGTCAACCGGGCGTCACCCGGGTGGTCAAATGGCGGCGGCGGGTGGCTTTTCGCTGCGCGGTTTCCAATGTATCGACGCAGCATGCCAATTACCGACATGACCGAAGCACAGGCCGCTGCCGAACTGGAACGGCTGGCGAGCGAGATCGCCGCGCACAACCGGCGTTATTATGCCGAGGATGCGCCGTCGATCAGCGATGCCGATTATGACGCGTTGATGCAGCGCAATGCGGCGATCGAGGCGGCGTTTCCGCAATTGGTGCGCGCCGATTCGCCCAGCCGGCAGGTCGGCACGCGGGTGACATCGGGCTTTGGCAAGGTCGTGCACAGCCAGCCGATGCTGAGCCTGGACAATGTGTTTTCCGATGAAGACGCGCGCGAATTCGTCGGCCGGGTGCGGCGTTTCCTGGGGCTGGCCGCCGATGAACCGGTGGCGTTGCTGGCCGAGGCCAAGATCGACGGGCTGTCGTGCAGCCTGCGTTATGAACGGCGGCGGTTGGTGAGCGGTTCGACGCGCGGCGACGGCGCGGTGGGGGAGGATGTGACGGCCAATGTCCGCCATGTCATCGGCCTGCCCATGGTGTTGCCATCCGATGCGCCGCCGGTCGCCGAGGTGCGCGGCGAAGTTTACATGACCAAGGCCGAATTTGCGGCGCTGAACGCGCGGCAGGCGACGGCGGGGGGAAAGCCGTTCGCCAACCCGCGTAATGCCGCGGCGGGGTCGCTCAGGCAGCTTGATGCCAGCGTGACGGCGTCGCGGCCTTCGGGGTTCCTCGCACATGGTTGGGGCGAGATGGCCGTGGTGCCGGGCCCGACGCAGACCGCGGTGATGGCGGCGATTGCCGATTGGGGGTTCGATATCGGCGGCTTGCGGGCGTCGTGCCCCGATATCGAGGCGGCGCTGGCATTCACGCGCGATATCGAGGTGCGGCGGGCGGATCTGCCCTTCGATATCGATGGCGTTGTCTACAAGGTGGAGCGGCTGGATTGGCAGGCGCGGTTGGGGCAGGTGGCGCGGTCGCCGCGATGGGCGGTGGCGCACAAGTTTCCGGCGGAACAGGCCGAAACCACCTTGATCAGCATCGATATCCAGGTCGGGCGGACTGGGGCGATGACGCCGGTGGCGCGGTTGCAGCCGGTTACGGTGGGCGGTGTCGTGGTCACCAACGCGACCCTGCATAACGAGGATGAGATCAACCGGCTGGATGTGCGGCCCGGCGACCGGGTGAAGGTGCAGCGCGCCGGCGATGTGATCCCGCAGATTGTCAGCGTGGTGCCGACGGATGCGCCGCGCGGGGCCGCGTTCGTGTTCCCGGATCATTGCCCGGTGTGCGGTTCGCGGGCGGTGCGGGAGGAAGGCGAGGTGGTGCGGCGCTGCACCGGCGGGTTGACTTGCGCCGCGCAACGCAACGAGCGGTTGCGGCATTTCGTGTCCCGGCTGGCGTTCGATATCGAAGGGTTGGGGTCCGAACGCATCGAATTGTTCGCGGGCGAGGGGTTCATCGTGACGCCGGGCGATATCTTTCGGTTGCAGGCGCACCGCGATGCATTGGTGGCGCGCAAGGGGTTCAAGGAAAAATCGGTCGACAATCTGATCGCCGCCATCGAGGCGCGGCGCAGCGTCGGGCTGGACCGGTTCCTGTTTGCGCTGGGCATCCGGCATGTCGGCGAAGTGACGGCGCGGGATCTGGCGCGGGCGTTCGGGTCGGCCGAGGCGCTGCGGGATGCCGCCATCGCCGCGGTGGATGACGCGGAGGCGCGGGCGCGACTGACCGAGATCGACGGCATCGGGCCTGTCGTGACGCAATCCTTGGTCGATTTCTTTGCCGAGCCGCACAATCTGGCGACCTATGCCGATCTGCTGTGCGAGGTGACGCCCGAACCGCTGGCGGCAGCGCGGACGACGGCGCTGACCGGGCAGACGGTGGTGTTCACCGGGTCGCTGACAGCGTTGACGCGGGATGAGGCGCGAGCACAGGCGGAGGCGCTGGGCGCCAAGGTGGCGGGATCGGTGTCGGCACGTACCGGCCTGGTGGTGGCGGGTGCCGACGCTGGATCGAAACGCGCCAAGGCCGAGGCGCTGGGGGTGCGGGTAATCGACGAGGCGCAATGGCAGGCGATGGTGGCGGCGGCCGGCTAGAGTCGATTGCGGCTGGAACCGGCTGGATTCACCGGGCTATGCAAAAAATGCATGGCTGCTGCTTTATTTTGTGCAGTGCACAATTAGTTTCGCAATCCTTATTTCCCGACCTCGCCCCGGGAATAGGCCCGGCGGCCATCACGAGAATTGAAATGACGGTTATTCCCCAAGCCCATAAGCCGCAGGTTGTTGCATCCGGCAATGCCAATATGCGCAACGTTGCCCGGCCGGTTCGCCAGCCCCGCGTGCGCTTCACGCCGGTGGTCCCCGACCTTCGGTTGTTTCACGCCCTTTAGGCTATAGCGGCCGCGTCAGTACCAGGCAGGGCCATTCGCCCCGCCGGTGCTGGCGCAGCGGCACGATGCCATGGGCGCGATATGCCGCCCGCACCCGCCGCGCCTGTGATTGCAACAGGCCCGCGAGCACCAGCACGCCGCCCGGCGCCAGCGCGCGCGAAACCGCGAGGCTGATATCGATCAGCGGGGCGGCCAATATGTTGGCAATGATCAGATCATAGGGCGCTCGCGCCGCCAGCCGGTGGTGGGCCATGCCGGCCGCCACGGCGAGTTCGATGCGCGCCGCCGCCCGGCCTTGCCTGACGCGGTTGTCGGCCAGATTGGCGTGGCTGACGGCGATGGCGACGGGGTCGATATCGGTGGCGATGGTGACTGCTTTCGGCCAGCGGCGCGCCGCCGCCAGCGCCAGGACGCCGGTGCCGGTGCCAAGATCGGCGATGTGCGCGAAGCGGCGACGCTTGCCTAGCCGATCCAGCGCCAGCAGGCAGCCGTGGGTTGTCGCGTGCTGCCCGGTGCCGAAGGCCAGCCCGGCCTCGATGGCCAGCGCGATATCGCCCGGCCGCACCGCATCGGCATGGGCGCTGGTGTGGATGAGGAAGCGCCCGGCGCGCACCGGTTCGAGATTGCGCTGGGACAGCAGGGTCCAGTCGCTGTCGGGCAGGGGGGCGACCTGCACATCGGTGGCAGAGGGGAACAGGGTGGTGATGCGCGCGACCAGCGCCGGATCGGGTTCATCGGTGAAATAGGCGGTCATCAGCCAGGCATCGGGCTGGTCCGGATCGGGTTCTTCGACATTCAGCGTTGGCGGGTCGACGATATCGGGGAAGACGTCTCCGATTTCGGGCATGGATTCGGCATCGGCGCGGTTGCAGGCCAGGGTGAGCGCCCAGCCGTTACCGGACATAGCTGGCGCCGTTGATGTCGAGCGTGGCGCCGGTGAGCGAGGGCGGCGCGTCCGTCGCCAGCCAGCGGATGGTTTCGGCGACTTCATCGGCGCCGGCGACCCGGCCGAGCGGAATATCGGCCAGCAATTTGTCGCCGCCGCGCGAGGCCAGATAGTCTTCGGCCATGCCGGTCATGGTGAAGCCGGGGGCAACCGAAAAGGCGAGGATATTGTCGATACCATAGCCGCGCGCGATGCTTTTCGTCATGGCGATCATGCCGCCCTTGGCCGCCGCATAATGCCAGTGCAACGGGCTGTCGCCGCGATGGCCGGCGCGGCTGGCGACGTTGATGATGCGGCCGCCGCCTGCCCCGCGGAAGTGGCGGACGGCGTGGCGGCAGAGGTCGGCTGCGGATTGCAGGTTGATGGCGATGCTGCGTGCCCAGGCATCGGCAAAGGCCGTGTCGCTGTCATCGATGTCCACGGCTTCGAACACGCCGGCGTTGTTGACGAGCACGTCGATGCGTCCGCCGGATGCCGCCAGCGCCGCATCCCATAGCGCGTCGGCGGCGCGGGGGCGGGCGAAATCGCAGGCGATGAGGCCGTCGCCGCCCTTGGTGCTTTGCCCGATGACATGGTGCCCGGCGGCGGCAAGCGCGGTGCGGGCGGCGGCGCCGATGCCGCGGGAGGCACCGGTGAGGAGGATGTTGGCCATGGCGGTGCTTTGGCGCGGCGGGGCCGGTTATGCAATATCGCCTGGGCAAGGCGTTATGGTTGCGGCGCGCCGGCGAGCAGGGTTTCGATGGCGGCGCTGGCCTGTTCGAGCCGGCGCGGCCAGTCGCCACCGATCAGCACGGGCTTGATGGCGCGGCGCGTCAACTCATCGACGATGATGGCGTGGAACCGAGCCCGTTCAAAGCCGCCGAACTGCCGTGTGCCATCATTGACCCATGGTGTGTCCGGCGCGAACAGCAAATACAGATCGGCATCGGCGGGAATGGCCGCAAGCATCGGATCGGCATTGCCATGCAGCATCCGGTTCCAGGCGGCGGTCATGACGATGTCGGTATCTTCGATGATCAGCGCCGGCCCGGTGGCGGCGAGGGCCGTGCGGCGGGCGGCATGTTCGGCGGCGATGGTGCGCAGCGCCTCGGGGCGGAAATCCAGCCCGCGCGTTTCGGCCCATTCGCGGCCATATTCGGGCATGACCACGCCGCCGAAACGGGCGGCGAGCAGGGGTGCCAATGTCGATTTGCCGGTGCTTTCGACGCCGGTCAGGCAGACGCGCATCATGCCGGTTGCGCCGCGCGCCGCCATTCGAGCCAGCCCCAGCAGGCGATGACCAGGAACACCGCGTACAGCGCCGCCGTCGCCAGCAGGCCCTGCGAGGCGTAAAGCCCGATCGACAGCGCATCGATGGCCACCCACAAGGGCCAGCTTTCGATGATACGGCGATCGGTGAGCAATTGCGCGACCATGCTCCAGGCGGCGTTGCCGGCATCCCACCAGGGGGCGGCGGCGTTGGTCAGGCGGCTCATGACGAGGCCGAGCAGCAATGTGCCGAGCGTGCCGCCGAGCAGCGCCAGGCCATAGCCGTATGGGGTAAGGGGGCGCACCGGCACCGGGGCATTGCCGGTGCCCGCCTGCCGCCAATACCACCAGCCATAAAGCTGTGAGGCGAGGAAGAAGATTTGCAAGCCGGCGGCGCTGTACAGCCGGGCATCGAGGAAAACGACGAAATAGAGGCAGACCATCGCCACGCCGAACGGATAGTTCAGCAAGGAGCGTCGGGCGATCAAGACAATGTTGATCAACCCAAGCAGGGCGGCGACGGATTCGAGTGGAGACAGATGTTCAGCCAGCGATAGTTCAGCCCGGGATGACGCCCTGCGCACCCGAAGGTACGCAGGGCTGGATCATCAGTAGCGGAAGCGGGCGCTGACGCCAAACGTCCGTGGCTGGCTGGGATAGCCCGACAGCGAACCCGCCTGTGCCGTGGTTGGGAAGATGGTCGTGATATACTGGGCGTTGGTGAGGTTGCGACCCCAGACGCTCAGATCGAGGTTGTCGTTGACCGTGATCGACGCGGTGCTGTTCAGCGATTCCGCCTGGGTGCGATACTGGGGCAGCCCTTCGGACAGCTGGACGGTGCTGCTGACATTATAGTCGATGTGCAGCAGGCCCTTCACATTGTCGGTGAACTGATGCTTCAGATTGGTGCCGACCGCGATCGAGAATTTGGGAATGCCCGCCGGGGTCTTGCCAGTCAGATCGGTCGAAACCACGCCGAAGTTGGGCGTGAACGTCGAGGCGCCAGGGAAGCTGTCATACTTCGGATCGAGATAGGTCAGGTTGAAGTTGAAGCTGATGTCCCGGGTTGGCGACAGAACCGTGTCGAGTTCGATACCGCGGGTGGATTCCTTGTCGGCATTGCCCAGCACAAAGCCGGTGCCGGTGAAGATATTGGTCTGGAAACCGCGGATCGTCTGCTTGAAGATGGCGAGATTGAAGGTGAAGCCTTCAAAATTGCCTTTCAGCCCGGCTTCAAACACTTCCGAACGCTCAGGGCCGGCAAAGCGTGAACCGGTGGTCTGGTTCGGCTTGTTCAGGCCGGCAGTGGTCAGCGCGGCCAGATCGGCCAGGACCGGACGGCTGTCATACGACAGATTCCACGAGGTCGGCTTGAAGCCGGTCGCATAGGTGAAATAGGTGTTGAGCTTGTTGCTGATCTTGTAGGCAGCGCGGAGCGTGTAGCTGAAGTTTGTATCCTTGGTGCGGCCGCTTTCGACCGAATTGGGGAAGTTCAGGAACGGCGGCAGGAACTGCAGCGGCTGGAAGGCCAGCAGCGGGTTGAAGCGCGGGTCGCTGGAGAAGGGCGGCGGGATCATGAACGCGCTCTGGCCAATGGCGACGAAGTCCAGCGATGAGAACACATCGGTGCTGAAATCGTTGCTGGTCACGCGCTTGCGATCATCCGTGTAGTTGCCGCCCGCCGTCAGGGTCAGGCCCTCGACCGGGGTGAAATCGGCCTGGCCGAAGATCGAAAGCGAGCGATCCTTTTGCGAGTAGTTTTCAAACCGGCCCTGGCCGGCGGCGCCGAATGTGCCGGTCGGGACACCAAGCAATGGCTCCAGCCCGGCATAATTGCCGCCCGTAAGTGCATTGGCGTAGTTGCGGAAATCCTTGCCATACAGCAGGTCGGCATTGATCTTGATATCCTCGCGGAAATAATAGGCACCGGCGAGGAAGTTGAGCGGCCCGTCGAAGTTGGTCGCGAGGCGGGTTTCCAGCGTGTAGGTGTTGATGTCGGTCTGGTTGCGGTTTTCACCGATCAGATCGGCGCTGGTGAAGTCCGAATCCGCGTTCTGAAAGCTGCGCACGCCGCGATAGGAACCGATCGTGGTCAGGCTGAGCTGATCGTTGATGTTCCAGTCATTTTCGAGCGAAACGCCGAAATTCTTGATCTTGTTGCTCGACGGGAAATTGTTGTTCTCCGTGTAGGAGAATGGCGCGATCGGGCCAGTGCGACCACCGATTGCGAAAATTGCAGGCGCGGTCGGGCCATTGACGAGGTTGACGACGATGCAGCAATTTTCGTTGATATTGTCATAGTCGGCGATCAGCCGCAGCTTGAAATCGTCGCTCGGCTTGAACAGCAGCTGCCCGCGAACGCCCCAGCGGTTGCGGTCGTTGACCTTGATGCCCTGCGCCAGATCCCGGCCATAGCCGTCGCGGCGGTTGTAGTTGCCGGCGAGGCTGAAAGCGATCGTGTCGGTTAGCGGCGCGGTGACCGAGCCCTTGACGATGAGAGCGTTGAAATTGCCATAGCTGACTTCGGCATTGGCACCGAGCTTGAACTTTGGCTCCGCGGTGATGATCGAGATGATGCCGGCCGACGCGTTCTTGCCGAACAGGGTCGATTGCGGGCCACGCAGCACTTCGACGCGTTCGATGTTGGGCAGATCGCCGATCTGGGCGGCCGAACGCGAACGATAGACGCCATCGATGAACACGCCGACCGAAGGCTCGATCCCGGCGTTGTTGGCGCCGTTGCCGAAGCCGCGGATGCTGAAATTGGTGTTGGCCGAGCTTTGCAACTGGTTGACGGTGAGCGATGGGACCAGCGTCTGCAGATCCTTCAGATCGCGGATCTGCGACTGTTCGATGCTGGCAGCGGTGGTCACGGCGACCGAAATCGGGGTGTCCTGCAGGGTTGCGGCGCGCTTGCTGGCGGTAACGATGATTTCGGCATCATTGGTGCTGGTATCGCTGGTGTCGGCGGCGGCAACGGCCTGGGTCTGGGCCTGGGCTTGTGTCTGGGCCTGGGCGGCAGTGGCGATCATCAGGCCGGAAGCGGCAATGGAAGCAAGCAAGGCAGATTTGAACACGGTGGCAGGCATTATGGTTGGACCTTCCCAAGGTTGACGACGAACGGCGTTGCGGCGAACCCGCAATCACCAATTGTTTCAGTTCACATTTATCGGCTGGCGTCGGTATCCGCCGGATCGATGTTCTTGCGGTTCCGGAAAAATGCAGTTGCCGCGCAACCGCCAGTCAAGAACGACAGGCTGCGCCCTACACGCTTTAAACGCGGGTTCAATGGTTGTGCTGTTCATCTTGGCAGTCGGATGTCGACTGTGGCGCGCAAGACACAATCTGGCCGGCATATCGCGCTGACTATGGCATTGCAGGGCCGGATCGGACCATTCTCATGAATGGGACCCGGTCCATACAACCGATGCGGAACAATTGGTTCTGCGGTGCTGGTTCTGCGGTGCAGGGCCTTTTTGCTGTGCCCGTCGATTTTCGGGATCGCACGGCGTCCGTCCGGTCCCGGCTCGGTGCCGGCGGAGCCGACCGCCATTGCGGCCTTGCTGGCGGTTAATTCGGCAAGGGTCTATGCCGGTTGTCATGGGCCCGCCATGTTCGGGCGCGCCACATATCGGAGTTGCGGGCTTGAGCGATTGGCAATTCGAAACCGCACGCACCCGTATCCGGCCATCGGTTGTTGGCGATACGGCCGATGTCCACCGCAACCGCGGGTTGATGCCGTTCGATCCGCAGCGGCGGACGCTGGCGGCGACGCGGCGGCTGATCGCCGCCATGGACCGCCGACCCGTGCATGATGCCGCCGGTTGGCAGCAATTCACGGTGCAGCACCGCGACACCGGCGAATTCCTGGGTGATATCGGCATCAATTTCGATGTGCCGCACAATCGACAGGCCGAAATCGGCTTTGCCTTCATGCCAGCGGTGCGCGGGCAGGGGCTTGCGACGGAGGCGGTGGGCGCCATGATCGAGATGCTGTTCGAACGCGGCCGGCACCGGCTGGTGGCGATTACCGATGGCCGCAACCTGCCGACCCAGCGCCTGCTGGAAAGGCTGCGATTTCGCAAGGAAGCCGTCCATATTCGCAGCTGGCACGACGACGGACAATGGTATGACGAGATAGGCTATGCCCGACTCCATGACGACTGACGCGATGATCGAACCCTTGACCGCCCTGCTGCGGCGCAGTTGCGGCGGGGAGACGGTCGTTGAAAAGCTGACCGCGCTGACTGGTGGGGCCGCGTCCGCCACCTATGCCGTCGATGCCGTGCGCGATGGGCGGCCCTGGCCGTTGATCCTGCAATGCGCCGCCGCCGGCACGGTTTCGGACGGGGCGCTGCCCAAGGCGGACCAGGCGGCGCTGCAGATGCTGGCGGGGCGGCATGGCCTGCCGGTGGCCGATGTCGTCGCGGTGCTGACGCCCGAGGACGGGCTGGGTGAGGGGTTTGTGATGGCGCGGGTGGCTGGCGAGGCGTTGGCGCCGCGCTGGTTGCGTGATCCGGGCTTTGCCGGCGCGCGGGCGGCGATGACGGGGCAATGCGCGCGGGTGCTGGCTAAATTGCACCATATTCCGCTGGTTGAGGTCGCTGGCCTGGCATTGCCCGGCGGGCGGGTGGATGCGGCGCGGTTGCGGATGTTCGACCATTATCGCAGCTTTGGCGTCGTTTCCCCGGTGTTCGACCTGGCCTTTGCCTGGCTGGCGGAACGGTGTGGCGATGCGGCGCCATCCGCCATCGTCCATGGCGATTTTCGCAGCGGCAATTTCATCATCGATGAAAACGGCCTGGCCGCGGTGCTGGATTGGGAACTGGCGCATCTGGGGGAGGGGGCGGAGGACCTGGGCTGGCTGTGCGCCAACGCCTGGCGGTTTGGCCATTGGCAGAAGCCGGTCGGCGGTTTTGGCGAACGCGATGCGCTGTATGTTGCCTATGCCGAGGCCGGCGGTGCGGTCGTCGATCGGCACCGCGCCCATATGTGGGAAGTCTGGGGCACGCTGCGCTGGGGCATGTCGTGTCTCCAGCTTGGCAATGACCATGTTTCGGGCCGCGTCCGTTCCGTGGAGCGCGCCGCCATCGGCCGCCGGGTTTCGGAGGTCGAGCTCGATCTTGTCCACCTCATCCGCCATGGGGATATCTGATGGCTGAACAGATCGAAGCCGGCACGTTGATCGAGGCGGTGGCGGATTTCCTGAAATCGCTGGAGCCGGGGCTGACCGGGCAACAGGCGTTTCATGCCAAGGTGGCGGCCAATGCGCTGGCCATTGTGGCGCGGGAGCTGGAATTGCAGCCGCGCGGCGTGGAGGCGGCGGCGCTGGGCGAATATCTGGGCCATGATGCAGGGCTGGATGCGTTGCGCGCCGAACTGTGCGGGCGGTTGCGGCGCGGGCAGTTGACGCCGGAAACGCCGGGTTTGATCGAGGCGCTGACCAATGCCGCGATGGCCAAGGTGGCGGTGGACAATCCGCGTTATTCGACGTTCCGGCGGCTGATCGGCGACGCCAAGTGATGTCGCGGCGGGACGTGATTGCGGCGGGCGCGGTTCTGGGCGCCGGGCTTGCGGTGCCGGGGCTGGCTGCGCCGCCCATCGGGCAGCTGTTGCCTGGCGTGCGGATGAAGCCGGATCGGGCGGTGATGGTGCCGGTGCCGGGCGGGCGGGTTTATGTGCGGATCAACGGCAAACTGGATGGCCCGCGGCCGCCTTTGGTGATGCTGCACGGCGGGCCGGGGTCGTCGCACTGGTATTTCCTCAATGCGACAGCGATGGCGGGGGACCGGGCGATCATCCTGTATGATCAGCTTGATAGCGGGCGGTCGGATACGCCGGGCGATGCGGCGAACTGGGTGGTGCCGCGTTTTGTTGCCGAACTGGCGGCGATCAAGGCGCATCTGGGCATCGCGCGCTGGCATGTGCTGGGCACGAGTTGGGGCGGCACCATCGGGCTGGAATATGGCGCGACGCGGCCGCCGGGGCTGGCCAGCCTGATCCTGCAATCGCCGCTGGTTTCAACCGATGACTGGCTGCGCGATGCCAACGCCCTGCGCGCCGCGATGCCGGCGGATGTGCGCGCCGCGCTGGATGCGTGCGACCTGCCCGGCGGGGACGAAACCCCGGAATGTGCCGCCGCGACCGACGCATTCTACCGGGCCCATGTACATCTGACCGACCCGCCGCCCGCCGTCGCCGCGTACAAGGCCGCGCTGCCGCGCAGTTTCAGCAGCGAAATCTATAACCACATGTGGGGCCGCGCCGAGTTCGTCTCCACCGGCACGCTGCGCCATTATGATGGGCGGTCGCTGCTGCCAAAGCTGGACGGCGCCCGAACACTGTTCCTGGCCGGCGCGGCGGATGAGGCGGTGCCGGCAACGGTCGCCGGCTATGCGAGGGCGGCGAATGGGGCACGGTTCGCGGAAATCCCGGATGCGGCGCATACGGCGCTGGGGGATAATCCGGCGGGGTATCTGGCGGTGTTGGCGCCTTGGTTGGCGGGGCATGACATGGGGTAACCCGGCCCAGTGGCACGATTTTTGATTGTGCCGGGCGGTGGCCAATCCGATTTCATGTAAAAATGATCGCCAACCGACTGGCGCTGGCTCCGGGCACAAAACAAAAAAGGCCGCCGACCTCGAAAGATCGACGGCCCGATTTGAGAGACTTGTCTACCGGTCAGGCGCAGGTAACAGTCATACCCTGCTTGCGACGGCTACGGACGCCGGAGCCGACGATGCCGAAGCCCAAAAGCAACATTGCCCATGCCGCGGGCTCGGGAACTGCGCCAGCCTGGCTGTTGACCAAGCCTTCAAATCCCGGGTTCGATCCCGTGTAAAAAGCGTCAGACCCGGAATAGCTGCCGCCCGAGGCATAAACGAAGAAGTTTATTGTCGAAGGATTTAGCGTCGACAAAATCTGAAAACCTGACGTTGTCGTTCCCGATGGCGTGCCACCTAAGCTGCAGCACCAAGTGTTGGGATAGACGGTCGAAGAGCCGCCATAGCTAGAATTCGTCCAATCGGCATTCTGATTTCCGGAATCCGCCCAAGCCAGCGGCGTACCGATAATCGAACCTGCCAGATCGACGCCAAAGAAGTAGATATCATTGGTGCCGCCAATATTGTTGGTCAGCGTGAATGTATGCGTATAGCTACCCGGCCCGCCGGTAACCGTGCTGGTTACAACGACCGAAGCCGCCTGTGCAGCAGTTGTCGGCACAACCGCCGACGCCGAAAATATCATGGCGATTGCCAACGCCATGGTTCCGAAAATCTTCATATTTGATTACCCCCTGTCGATACCCGCCAGACAAATGCAGCACCGGTAAGACAGGATTTGATCGATCCCGGCCAACACACTGCACCCGCTGACAAGGCATGAGCCCTGTTGCGATATCGCCCAGTACCGAAAAATGCTTTCGCGGTCCCGAACCCCCTTGACCTCACATGCTAAGAACATGGGTGAAGTCGCTGGTTTCGTGTCAGCAAATCGATACGTTGTCAACGTTTCGTAAACAAATTGCAAACCACGCTGCCATGCCCGGCGTCGGGCAAGGCGGCGTGAAGCCGACAAAAGAGAAGCGGACCGACGGCGGCCCGTTAAGATTACATCGGCAGGCCGCAGCCGCCATCCAGTTTTGAACTTACGGCTGATTTCGCACTCGTTGTAGCAGCGGAGGTGCTATTCGCTGGATTTTGTCGTGAACCCCGTGACTTCCGACCAGTACATGTCGATGTCGGGGTAATGGCATTCGTCGGTGGCGGGGTGGTCGGTGCCGATGGCGAGGAAGGTGGCGGGGGTCGTTGTTCGGTTTTGGAGGTGGTGGCCGTTGGGGGTGCCGGCCTTGAAGGTGGCGATGTCGCCGGGTTTGAGCGGGGTCTCCTGATCGCTTTCGACCAGCACCAGTTCGCCGGTCAGCATCACCACCATTTCATCCTCGGCGGTGTGCCAATGGCGCTGGCTGCTCCAGCCGCCGGGTTGCAGGGTGACGAAATTGGCGCCGAACTGGGTCAGGCCGCCGGCTGCTGCGACAGCTACCCATGATCGGCCGGCAACGGCGTCGCGGTATGGCGGCAGGTAGTCGCTGCCAGTGCGGATCGGCAGGGTATCGGCCGGTATTCGAGGCATGGAGAACGACCTTTGTGGCAGAGAGGAGCGCATAGCGCCCAAGTTAGCACCGGTGGCGGCAATATGGCGGGCTTTCTGGCGACGCGTCAAAAAGCCCGCCATCGGTCATGGGAAGGATAGCTTGCTGTTATAACGTTAGAGAAATATAGTAATTTCATGAAATAGATTTAATTTAATTGTAATTCTCGGATTTGTTTCGGTATCGCATTAAATTAAAATGTGTCGGTGTACTTTACACATTTTCATTATGTTTCGCGGCTGCAATAAAATAACTCATTGGGTTACATATATATCCATGATTTGGCACGAAGCTTGCTTGTCTTGAAGTGCAGGGGAATTTAACCTTGAAGGAGATAGGCATGCACAGGAAATATTTGGTCGGGATCGCTGCACTGGCGACGGTTGCGTGGGCCGGATCGGCCAGCGCGGCAGTCATCGCGCTCGATTCGATGGCACCCATCGCCGCAAATACGCAATTTAATTATCAGGCGACTTTTACATCGGATGAAGGCTTGCGACCGGGCGACACCTTCTACGTTTTCGATTTCGCGGGTTATGTTGACGGATCGGTCGCGGCGACCAACGCCGATTTCGCGGCCTCGAGCGAATTTGCCAGCCCAGGCATCGCGCGCCTGCCTAGCGTCTTCGATGATCCGACGATTGCCAATCTGGTTTTCACCTATACCGGCCCTGATTACCGGACCACTGGTGGGCCTTATTCGAGCTTCAGCTTTGGCGGCTTCAGCGCGGTATCGACATTTCTAAACACCGTCACCAATGGTTTCACGTCGTTCACAACCAAGAACAACCCGACTGAGGTGGAAAACACCACACTTGCCACCTTGGGTGACGTTGTGGTGCCGACCGCTGGAGGCGTACCGGAACCGGCGTCATGGGCGATGCTGATCGCGGGCTTTGGCATGATCGGCGCCGTCAGCCGTCGTCGGCGCATCCCGACGGTTGCCGCCTGACGCAAAGGGAGCGAACGCTGCGCGGACACATTGTGCCTCGACAGCGTTCACGCCTGTTTAACGCACAGCCGCCGTTCGGTGACTGGCCGGCAGTGGTTGCGGTCGCGGTGCGACTGCTGCCGCTGCCGTGACGGCGGTCTATTCGGCCCAGTCTATTGCGGTCTTGCGCGCTCGATGATGACCGGCAGCTTGCGATAACCGTGGACGAAGGATTGGGCGACATAGGTTGGTTCGCCCGTCACCTTCACCGTCATCCGGCGTTTCAGCATTTCTTCGAACAGGATCTGCAATTGCAGCTCGGCAAGCCGTGCGCCAACGCAGCGATGGACGCCGAACCCGAAGGCCAGGTGGCGGCGGGCGTTGGGGCGATCGATATCCAGGCGCTCCGCATCGGGAAACACGGTTTCGTCGCGATTGCCGGAAATGTACCACAGCACCACCTTCTCACCTGTGTGGATGGTGTGGCCGCCGACCTCTGTTTCAACGATGCAGGTCCGGCGCATATGAGCGAGCGGGGTTTGCCAGCGGATGATTTCCGGCACCGCGGCGGGGATTTTTGCGGGGTCTGCGATCAGTTTCGCCCATTCGCCGGGATATTGGTGGAAGCCGTGGATGGCGCCCGACATGGAATTGCGCGTCGTGTCGTTACCGCCGACGATGAGCAGGATGTAGTTGCCGGTGCGTTCCTTGAAATCCATGTCGCCCATGGCGTTGGAATGCGCCATCATGGAGATGAGATCGGCGGTGGGCGGCTTGTTGCGCCGTTCCTCCATCAGCCGGTCGAGATAATGCGTCATGTCGAGCAGATGCTGCTGCCGGATATTCTTGGTCGCCGGGTTGAGCGCGGCTTCGATATCGCCGCCCCAATCGGACCACAGGGTGAGCAGGCGGCGATCCTCCCAGGGGAAATCGAACAGGATGGCGAGCATGCCGGTGGTCAGTTCGATGGAAACCTTGTCCACCCAATCGAATTCCATATCGAAGGGCAGGGTATCGAGCAGCTCCGCCGTGCGTTTGCGCACTTCCAGCGCCATGCGGGCGATTTCGCCGGGGCCGAAGGATGGCGCGACGACGCGGCGCTGTTCGCCGTGTTTGGGCCGGTCCATGGCGATGAACTGCGGCAGGTTGAATTCATCGAACATGTCGACAACGGTGATGCCGCCGAATTCATGGCTGGAGGAAAACAGATCGGGCCGGGCCTCGACCGCCTGGATTTCGGCGTGGCTGCTGATCGACCAATAGGGGCCGAACGGGCTGTCGGCGCAGAAATGCACCGGGGCTTCGGCGCGCAGGCGGGCGAACCAGGGGCGCCAAGTGTCGTTGACGTAGAGCGCCGGGTCGGTGACGTCGATTTTCGCCAGCGGCGCTGCTGCGGCGGCTTCGGCGGGTTCTGCGGCGCGTAGCTGCGTGGCCATGAACGATACTCCCCAAGGAAACATCCCCGATCATTTCGCCGGGCTGATCGCCATGCTAGGCTTAAACCAGCAACGAAGCGAGCCATTCGAATCATGAGTATCGATCGAACCATTGACCCCACCGCCGATCAGGTGCGGGCGCTGCGCGACACTGGCCGGGATGGCCCGGTGGTGATGCTCAACCTGCTGAAATTCCGGGAGGTTGCCGAATATCCGGCGGACAGTGGTGAGCCGGCGTGCAGCGGCAGGGATGCCTATGCCCGGTATCAGCACGCCTTTACCGTGACGGTGGGGGCGATCAGCCAGGCCGAAGTCCTGTATGAAGGCGCGGTCGATCAGGTGTTCATCGGCATGGCGGGCACGCCCGAAACCGATTGGGACATGGCGTTGATCGTGCGGTACCCGACGCGCGGGCATTTTCTGGCGATGATGGCGGATGCGACCTATCGGCAGGCGCTCGTGCACCGTTATGCCGGGCTGGCGCGCACCGTGCTTTTGCAATGTGCGGGGTAGGGCGAGGGATAGCGGCGCGCAATTCTTTGCCGCGAAACGCAAAACGCGCGATTCTTTGACGCGGAAAGCGAAAATAGCCGCGATCAGTGGTTGCGCCATCGTCGCTAAAGCCTAAAACGCTCCCACATTCACAACTGCTTCCCGGGGGAAACATGGCCGGCAGACCAACATCGCCGCGGCCGCTGTCGCCGCACCTCAGTATCTGGAAATGGCAGATCCACGCGATCGTTTCGATCGTGCACCGGATCACCGGCAATGCCATGGCCATGGGTGCGATGCTCCTGTTCCTGTGGTGGCTGATCGCCGCGGCAACAGGTCCGGAGGCGTATCAGACGTTCATCGGCGTCGCGAAGGGCTGGTTCGGCATATTGATCGGCATCGGTTTCACCTGGACGTTCTTCCAGCACATGTGTTCGGGCATCCGCCATCTGGTGATGGACACGGGGGAGGGTTACGATCTTGAAACCGCCCGGAAATCGGCGACCAGCACGATCGTCGCCTCGCTTTTGCTGACGATTGCGACCTGGGGCGTCATTTATATCTACAAGGGCTTCTGATCATGGGCGCTGGAACCGATCTGGGGCGGGTGCGCGGGCTTGGCTCGGCCAAGGAGGGCGTGCACCACTGGTGGCTGCAGCGGGTGACGGCGATTGCCAATCTGGTGCTGATGCTGTGGTTCATCTTCTCGCTCGTGCGGCTGCCGTCGCTGGATTATGCCAGCGTCATCCTGTGGCTGCGGCAGCCTGTCGCTGCGGTGCCGATGCTGCTGCTCATCGTGTCGGTATTCTGGCATCTAAGGCTGGGCGTGCAGGTGTTGCTTGAAGATTATGTCCATGGTGCCCCCCGGGTGCTGGGGATGCTTGCATTGAATTTCTATGTGCTGGCGGGCGCGGCTGCGGCCGTGTTCGCCGTGCTGAAGATCGCGCTTGGCGCGGCATGACTGGAGCAGCTTGAATGGCCGCATCGTATCAGATCGTCGATCACGTCTATGACGCCGTGGTCGTGGGCGCCGGCGGGTCCGGGCTGCGTGCGGCGATGGGTATCGCCGAAGCGGGCCTGAAAACCGCCTGCATCACCAAGGTGTTCCCGACGCGGAGCCACACGGTTGCGGCGCAGGGCGGCATCGCGGCGTCGCTGGGCAATATGGGACCGGACCATTGGACCTGGCACATGTACGACACCGTCAAGGGGTCGGACTGGCTGGGCGACCAGGACGCGATCGAATATCTGTGCCGGGAGGCACCGGCCGCGGTTTATGAACTGGAACATTTCGGTGTGCCGTTCAGCCGGACCGAGGCCGGGCGCATCTATCAGCGGCCGTTCGGCGGCATGATGCAGAACATGGGCGCCGGGCCGCCGGCACAGCGCACCTGCGCCGCTGCCGATCGCACCGGCCACGCCATGCTGCACGCGCTGTATCAACAGAGCCTGAAGTACGCGACGGACTTCTACATCGAATATTTCGCCATCGATCTCATCATGGTGAACGGTGAGTGCAAGGGCGTCATCGCCATCAACATGGACGATGGATCCATTCACCGCTTCCGCAGCCACAAGACGGTGCTGGCCACCGGTGGCTATGGCCGTTGCTATTTCTCGGCGACGTCGGCGCATACCTCGACGGGTGATGGCGGCGGCATGGCGATCCGCGCCGGGGTGGCGATGCAGGACATGGAGTTCGTGCAGTTCCACCCGACCGGCATCTATGGCGCCGGCGTGCTGATCACCGAAGGCGCGCGCGGGGAGGGCGGTTACCTGACCAACTCCCAGGGCGAACGCTTCATGGAGCGTTATGCACCGAGCGCCAAGGACCTGGCCTCGCGCGATGTCGTGTCGCGGTCGATGGCGATGGAAATTCGCGAAGGTCGGGGCGTGGGCAAGGAGGGTGACCATATCCACCTGCACCTGAACCATATCGACCCTGCCGTGCTGCACGAACGCCTGCCGGGCATTTCGGAAACCGCCAAGGTGTTTGCTGGCGTTGATGTTACGCGTGAACCGATCCCGGTAACCCCAACAGTTCATTATAACATGGGCGGCATTCCGACCAATTATCATGGCGAAGTGGTGACGTTGAAGGATGGCGACCCGGATTCGGTGGTCCCCGGCCTGTTCGCGGTTGGTGAAGCGGCCTGCGTGTCGGTGCATGGCGCCAATCGGCTTGGCTCCAACAGCCTGATCGATCTTGTCGTGTTTGGCCGCGCCACGGCGCACCGCATCGGCGAAACGTTGAAGCCCGGCACCGCGCACGCGCCACTGCCCAAGGATTCGGCGGATTTCGCATTGGGGCGGCTCGATGGGTTCCGCCATGCCAAGGGCGGCACCGGTACCGCCGAAGTGCGGCTGGCGATGCAGAAAACCATGCAGTCCAACGCCGCGGTGTTCCGCACGTCGGAAATCCTGGAAGAAGGCACCCGCAAGATCGATGCCGTGTACCAGCGCATGTCGGACATCGGCATTGCCGACCGCAGCCTCGTTTTCAACACCGATCTGATCGAGACGCTTGAGCTTGATAACATGATCGGCCAGGCGGTGCTGACGATGCACATGGCCAAGAGCCGCCACGAAAGCCGTGGCGCGCACATGCACGAGGATTATCCGAACCGCGACGACGCCAATTTCATGAAACATTCGCTGGGCTGGTTCCGCGACGGCGGCGTCGAACTCGCGCAGCGGCCGGTCCACGAATATACGCTGACCGATGAGATCGAATATATCAAGCCCAAGGCGCGGGTTTACTAAGCGACTTGAGGATATAGAAGCAAGGACTTGGTATGGCAGAATTTTCCCTTCCTGCGAACAGCAAGATTTCGAGTGCTGGCAAGCGATATCCGGCGCCGGCTGGTGCCAAGAATGTGCGGGCGTTCAAGGTGTATCGCTGGAACCCGGATGATGGCGCCAACCCGCGGTATGATACCTATGAGCTCGATCTCGACGAGACCGGCCCGATGGTTCTGGACGCGCTGATCAAGATCAAGTCTGAGGTCGATTCAACGCTCACCTTCCGCCGGTCGTGCCGGGAGGGAATTTGCGGGTCGTGCTCGATGAACATCGATGGCACCAATACGCTGGCCTGCACCCAGGCAATCAGGGACATAAAGGGCGAGGTGCGGATCACGCCGTTGCCGCACATGGAGGTCGTCAAGGACCTTGTCCCCGATTTCAAGCATTTCTATGCCCAATATGCCTCGATCAAACCGTGGCTGCAGACGGTCACGCCGACGCCTTCGGGCGAGGAGCGCATTCAGTCGGTGGAGGAGCGCGGCAAGCTCGACGGGTTGTATGAGTGCATCCTGTGCGCCTGCTGCTCGACGTCCTGCCCGAGCTATTGGTGGAACAGCGACAAGTTCCTGGGGCCGGCGATCCTGTTGCAGGCCTATCGCTGGCTGGCCGACAGCCGCGACGAGATGACAGGCGAACGGCTCGATGCGCTGGAGGATCCGTTCCGCCTGTATCGTTGCCACACGATCATGAACTGTTCGAACGTGTGCCCGAAGGGGTTGAATCCGGCCAAGGCGATCGCCGAGATCAAGTTGATGATGGTCGAGCGCGCCGGCTAGTCGCAGCGCCGCGAGCGCGCGGGCCGCGCGCCGGCAGGCGCAAGACCGGCCAGCGGGGCAGGGCGCGAGGCGCCCTGAACCCGTCTGACGCCAGCCGCGGCTTTGCCGCGGCCCTGCCTTTTCTCGCACTATTCGCGCAAGCAAGTCAGGCGCATTTAAAGCGCAATACAGCCTTGCAGCAAACCCTAAGCCCGGAGCCCCACCATGCCCAACCTCACCGGAAAAACCGCGCTCGTCACCGGCGGCTCACGCGGCATTGGCGCGGGGATTGCGATCCGGCTCGCCGCCGATGGCGCCGATGTCGCCATCACCTATGCGAAGAACAAGGATGCCGCCGACAAGGTGGTTGCCGCCATCACCGCCAGCGGACGCAAGGGCTTTGCAATCCAGGCCGATGGCGCCGACCCGGCCGCCCAGCGCGCCGGTGTCACCGAAGCGGCGGAAAAGCTCGGCGGGCTCGACATCGTCGTCCATAATGCCGGTTTCGGTGAATTCGGGATGATCGGCGCGGATAGCGAGGACAGTTTTCGTCGTCAGTTCGCGCTGAATGTCGATGGCGTTGTCATCGGTACGATCGCCGCCTTGCCGCATCTGCGCGACGGTGGCCGCATCATCATCATCGGCAGCGTCAACGCCCATACGCTGCCAGCGCCGGGTGTCGCGATCTATGGCGCGACCAAGGCCGCTGTGGCAGCTTTCGCCAAAGGCTGGGCGCGCGATCTCGGGCCGCGCGGCATCCTCGTCAATTGCATCCAGCCCGGCCCGGTCGATACCGACCTCAACCCCGCCGACGGTCCGCTGGCGCAGATGATGACGCCACGCATCGCGATCGGTCGCTATGGCCGGGTCGAGGAAATCGCCGCGCTGACGGCGTTTTTGGCCAGCGACGAGGCGAGTTTCATCACCGGCGCAGCGATCGACATTGACGGCGGTTTCTCGCTCTAGCGCACCCTTGCGATAATCATCCCGTCCCAGCCCTTGCCGCCGGCGAGTTGGAGGGCGGTGCAATCGACGCGTTGGTCCTTGTGGAGCGCCTCGAAGAGCCGGACCGTGCCCTGTGCCTTGCTGTCGTCGCCCGGTGACAGGATGGCGCCGTTGCGCACGACATTGTCGACGATGATCAGCGCGCCGGGGCGGGACAGGCGCACGGCATGGTCGAAATAGGCGGTGCCGTTTTCCTTGTCGGCGTCGATGAAAATCATGTCGTAGGGTGGGGCGAGGTTTGGCAGCACGTCGAGCGCGGCGGCCCGATGCAGGGTGATGCGGTCGGTGAGCCCGGCCTCGGCAAAGCTGGCGGCGGCGGCATCGGCATGGGCGGTGTCGATCTCGATGGTGTCGAGCCGGCCGTCCGGCGGTAGCGCGCCGGCCAGCCAGATGCCGGAATAACCGCCCAGCGTGCCGATTTCGAGGATGCGGCGCGCGCCGATCAGTTTTGCCAGCAGGGGCAGGAACTTGCCCTGTGGCGCGGATACGCTGATCGCGGGCAAGCCGGCGGCGGCAGCGCGGGCTTGGGCGGCAATGAGGATCGCATCGTCGCCGCCGAGCCGTTCGACCAGCCAATCATCGATGCGGGCGAAATCGCTGAGGTTGAAGTGGGTGGGGCGGGGCGCTTCGGTCATGCCGCACCGGTGTCGAAGCTGCCGCTGCGGCCGGCGCCGGCGGCGAAGCGGGCAGCGCCCTTGCCGGCTTCGGCGCGCAGCGGGGCGAGGCCGCCATGGGCTTCGGCGGTGAGTGCTGCCGCCAAAGGCACATCCCATTGCGCAAAGGCCGAGGCGCGGTCGGTTTTCATGCATAATTGCGGGAAGCGGGCGATGTCGGCGGCGAGTGCTTGCGCCATGGCCAGCGCGCCGCCGGCGGCGGCGAGCCGGTCGGCGAGGCCCCAGAGGTGCGCTTCGGTTGCCGGGACGGGCCGGCCGGTCAGGATCATGTCGAGCGCCCGGCCCTGGCCGATGATGCGGGGCAGGCGCACGGTGCCGCCATCGATGAGCGGCACGCCCCAGCGGCGGCAGAATACGCCGAAAATCGCGGTTTCGGCCGCCACGCGCAGGTCGCACCACAGGGCGAGTTCAAGGCCACCCGCCACGGCATGCCCCTCGATGGCGGCGATGACGGGTTTTGACAGCAGCCGCCGGGTCGGTCCCATCGGACCGGGCCCATCGGGGTTGTAACGGGCTTCGGGCGTGCTGACCGCCTTCAGGTCGAACCCGGCGCAAAATGTGCCGCCGTTGCCGGTGAGCACGGCGACCGACAGGGTTTCGTCGGCTTCGAAAGCGTCGAAGGCAGCGCGCAGCAGCACCGCGGTTGCCGGGTTGACGGCGTTGCGCGCCTCGGGCCGGTTGATCGCCACCGTCAGCACGGCGCCGTCGCGGCTGGTCATCACGGTCATATGCGCTCCTGCATCTGGGGCCGGCTTCGCCTGATGATTGCCGGCGGCCCGCATTCTATGGGGACGCGCATGTTAAGCAAAGCGTTGCGCCAATGCTTGCCCCGCTCGCATCGCGCCATTATCGGATGGGCATGACATTGGAATTGATCACATCGGGCGAACACACTGGCTGGCACCGCTGGCATCGCGATCCGGATGGGCGCTTTGCCTCCATGCTGGGTGATTTCTATTTCCGCCACAGCCCCGAAATTGGTGCCGAATGCCGCATGGCGACCGACCGGCGCCATTCCAACGGGCTTGGCTATCTGCACGGTGGTTTCATCATGTCGTACATCGACATGGCGAGGTGTTCGTTCAGTTTCCGTCAGTTGGAGAATAGCGCCGCGGTCACGTTGAGCTGCGCCACGGACTTTTTGAGCGCCGGGGTCGTCGGCGATCCTATAGAGGCATCAGGGGAAATCCTGAAGGAAACCGGCAAGATGCTGTTCGTGCGCGGGCTGGTGACCCAGAATGGCAGCAATGTCGCATCGTTTACCGGCACGATGCGCAAGATTCCGCGGCTGCCGCGCCCGGCCGGCGACGGTGCTGAGTCCCGCCCGGAGCCGATCTCGACAAAGGTAGATTGATCCCGATGGGGGCGGTGCGCAAGGCCTATGCCGCGCTGGTTGCCGATGCGGAACTGCGCCCGGATGAGGCGCAGTTGCAGGTGGTGGCAAAGCTGGACGCGCTTGCGGCGAGCCTGGAAACGCCGCCGCAGCGGCCCGGCCTGTTCGCGCGACTGGGCGGAGCGGCGGAGCCGGCAGTGGCGCGCGGGCTGTATATCTGGGGCGGGGTGGGGCGCGGCAAATCCATGCTGATGGACCTGTTTTACAGCCGCACCAGCGTCACGCCGAAACGCCGGGTGCATTTCCATGAATTCATGCTGGAGATACACGCCGCCATCCATGAACAGCGGCAAAAGGGCGGCAGCGACCCGATCCCTGCCGTCGCGGCGGCGGTGGCGGCGGGTGCGAAGCTGTTGGCCTTTGATGAAATGCAGGTGAAGGACATCGCCGACGCGGCGATCCTGTCGCGGCTGTTCACGGCGTTGTTCGAACGCGGCGTCACGGTGGTTGCGACATCGAACCGGGTACCGGACGATCTGTACAAGGACGGGTTGAACCGACAGCTGTTCCTGCCCTTCATCGCCATGATCAAGCAGCGGTGCGAGGTCATTCCGCTCGATGGCCCGACCGATTACCGGTTGCAGCGGCTGGGGGACGCCGCCACCTGGCATGTGCCCAATGGCGCCAAGGCGACCAAGGCGATGTCGGACGCGTTTTTCCGGATGACCGATTACCCCGTCGCCAATCGCGAGATGGTGCCGACCGATACCATCCCGGTGCACGGCGGCCGCACGCTGTTCGTGCCGAAAGCGGTGAAGGGGGTGGCGGTGTTTTCCTTTGCGCGGCTGTGTCGCCGGCCGATGGGGGCCGCCGATTATCTGGCGATGGCGCGGCGCTATCATACGGTTTTCATTGTCGGCATCCCGATCATGGGGCCGGAAAACCGCAACGAGGCAGCGCGGTTCGTCACGCTGATCGATGCGCTGTACGAATATAAGGTGAAGCTGATCGCGTCGGCCGATGCCGAACCGGCGGCGCTGTATCCGGTGGGCGACGGCGTGTTCGAATTCGAACGCACGGTGTCGCGATTGATGGAGATGCAGTCCCACGAATATCTGGCGCTGGGCCATGGGCTGGGCAGCGACTGATCGCCAAGGGCTGACCATTGAAACAGGCCGCCGGGCGGTTTCCAGCGGTTGCGCGTGTGCAACAGAGGGACTATCCGGCTGCATCGCTTGGCACCCGACTCAAGAAGGACAGGAATCCCCATGGCTCGCAAGAAGATCGCGCTTATCGGCGCAGGCAATATCGGTGGCACGCTCGCGCATCTCGCCGCTGCAAAGGCATTGGGCGATGTCGTCCTGTTCGACGTGGTGGAAGGCGTGCCGCAGGGCAAGGCGCTCGACCTGTCGCAGTGCGGCCCGGTCGAAGGCTTTGATGTCAATATCAAGGGCACCAACGACTATGCCGATATCGCGGGCGCCGATGTCATCATCGTGACCGCCGGCGTGGCCCGCAAGCCTGGCATGAGCCGTGACGATCTGCTCGGCATCAATTTGAAGGTGATGAAGGCAGTGGGCGAGGGCATCAAGGCCAATGCGCCGGGCGCGTTTGTCATCTGCATCACCAATCCTTTGGACGCCATGGTTTGGGCGCTGCGCGAGTTTTCGGGCCTGCCGCATCACATGGTCGTCGGCATGGCGGGCGTGCTGGATAGTGCGCGGTTCCGGCATTTTCTTGCGGATGAGTTCAAGGTTTCGGTGAAGGATGTGACCGCCTTTGTGCTCGGCGGCCATGGCGATACGATGGTGCCGGTGGTTGAATATTCGACCGTGGCCGGCATCCCCATTCCCGATCTTATCAAGATGGGCTGGAGCACCAAAGAGCGCATCGACGCCATCGTGCAGCGCACCCGTTCGGGCGGCGGCGAGATCGTCGGCCTGTTGAAGACCGGCAGCGCCTATTATGCGCCGGCAACGAGCGGCATCGCGATGGCCGAGGCCTTTTTGGGCGACCAGAAGCGCGTCATCCCGGCGGCAGTGAACCTGACAGGCCAATATGGGGTGAACGACCTGTATGTCGGCGTGCCCTGCGTGATTGGCGCGGGCGGCGTGGAAAAGATCGTCGAGATTGCGCTGACCGCTGAGGCGCAGGCGAATTTCACGGTTTCGGTGGACGCGGTCAAGGAGTTGCTGGTGGCGTGCAAGGCGATCGACGGGAGCCTTGCCTGATGCATTCGGCAGTTATTGCCGTGTGTGAACCCCGATCCGACTGGACCCGCGACGAGATCGCGGCGCTGTTCGACCTGCCGTTTGCGGAGCTGATTTTCCGGGCGCAGCAGGTGCACCGCGCGACCTTCGATCCCAATGCGGTGCAGAAGTCGCAATTGCTGTCGATCAAGACCGGCGGTTGCCCTGAAGATTGCGGGTATTGCGCGCAATCGGTGAAGTTCACCACGGGAGTGAAGGCCGACAAGTTGATGGACGCCGCTGCGGTGATCGCCGAGGCGCGACGCGCGCAGGCGGGTGGCGCGACGCGGTTCTGCATGGGGGCGGCCTGGAAGAACCCCAAGGATCGCGACATTCCGGCGCTCGCCGAAATGGTCATGGGTGTGCGGGCGCTGGGGCTGGAAACCTGCATGACGCTGGGGATGCTCAGCGAACCGCAGGTGCAGGCGCTCGCCGATGCGGGGCTGCATTATTACAACCACAATATCGACAGCTCGCCCGAATATTATGGCAGCGTCGTCACTACCCGCACCCATGCCGACCGGCTCGACACCGTGGCGCTGGTGCGTGGTGCCGGCATCGGCGTGTGTTGCGGTGGCATTATCGGCATGGGGGAAGCCCGCGCCGACCGGATCGGGCTGATCCTGACGCTGGCGACGTTGCCGGAACACCCTGGCAGCGTGCCGATCAACGGGCTGGTGCCGATCAAGGGCACGCCGCTGGGCGACGCGATCCTGTCGGGCGCCGCGCCCCAGATCGACGGCATCGAGTTTGCCCGCACGGTTGCCGTTGCCCGCATCACCATGCCGAAATCCATGGTTCGGCTATCGGCTGGCCGCGAGGCGATGAGCGACGAAACCCAGGCGCTGTGCTTAATTGCAGGTGCGAACTCGATCTTTGTAGGCGATCGGCTATTGACGACATCGAATCCCGGTATCGACCGCGACACGGCATTGTTTGACAAGCTCGGCCTGGTGCCGATGGAGGCTTTTGCATGAATATCCACGAATATCAGGCCAAGGAAGTGCTGGCCAAATTCGGCGTGCCGGTGCCGGCGGGCTTTGCCGCGCTGACGGTCGATGAAGCCGTTGCGGCTGTCGGCAAGCTGCCCGGGCCATTGTATGTGGTGAAGGCGCAGATCCACGCCGGCGGGCGCGGCAAGGGCAAGTTCGTCGAACTGCCGCCGGAGGCCAAGGGCGGCGTTCGGCTCGCCCGTAGCGCCGATGAAGTGCGCGCTGCGGCCAAGGACATGCTCGGCAACACGCTGGTGACGGTGCAGACCGGCGCGCATGGCAAGCAGGTCAACCGGCTGTATGTCACCGATGGTGTCGATATTGCGAAAGAGTTCTATCTGGCGTTGCTGGTCGATCGTGCTTCCGGCCGCATCGCGCTGGTCGCCTCCACCGAAGGCGGCATGGACATTGAAACCGTTGCCCACAACACGCCGGAAAAGATCGTCACCATGACCATCGACCCGGCGACTGGCGTCATGCCGCACCATGGCCGTTCGGTCGCCGCCGCGCTGGGGCTGACCGGCGATCTCGCCAAACAGGCCGAGTTCGTCGTCGCCAAGCTGTATGATGCCTTTGTCGGCACCGATGCCGAACAGATCGAAATCAACCCGCTGGCCGTGACGGAAGACGGCAAGCTGATGGTACTCGATGCCAAGGTCGCTTTTGATTCCAACGCCTTGTATCGCCACCCCGATCTCGTCGCGTTGCGCGACCTGACCGAGGAAGACCCCGCCGAGGTTGAAGCGTCGAAGTATGACCTCGCCTTCATCAAGCTGGATGGCTCGATCGGGTGCCTCGTCAATGGTGCCGGCCTCGCCATGGCGACGATGGACATCATCAAGCTGAACGGTGCCGAGCCGGCCAACTTCCTCGATGTCGGCGGCGGTGCCGACAAGGAGAAGGTCACCAACGCCTTCAAGCTGATCCTGAAGGACCCGGCGGTGAAGGGCATATTGGTCAACATCTTTGGTGGCATCATGCGCTGCGATATCATCGCAGAGGGCATTATCGCTGCTGCCAAGGAAGTGAATTTGTCGGTGCCGCTGGTGGTCCGGCTTGAAGGCACCAATGTCGAGCTTGGCAAGAAGATTCTCGCCGAATCCGGTTTGCCGATCATCTCGGGTGACAATCTCGGGGATGCCGCCGCAAAGATCGTCGCCGAAGTGAAGAAGGCTGCCTGAACCATGTCGATTCTCGTAAACAAGGCCACGCGGGTCATCACCCAGGGCTTCACCGGCAAGCAGGGGACGTTCCATACCGAAGCGTCGATCGCCTATGGCACCAATGTCGTCGGCGGCACCGCGCCGGGCAAGGGCGGGCAGACCCATCTTGGCCTGCCGGTATTCAACACCGTACATGAAGCACGTGCCGCAACCGGTTGTGATGCCAGCGTTGTCTATGTGCCGCCGCCCGGCGCCGCCGACGCCATTTGCGAAGCCATTGACGCCGAAGTGCCGCTGATCATCTGCATTACCGAGGGCATTCCGGTGCTCGACATGGTGCGGGTCAAGCGCTCGCTGAGCGGCTCCAAATCGCGCCTCATCGGGCCGAATTGCCCCGGCGTGCTGACGCCTGGCGAGTGCAAGATCGGCATCATGCCCGGCAATATCTTCTCCAAGGGCTCGGTGGGCGTCGTGTCGCGTTCGGGCACGCTGACCTATGAAGCCGTGCACCAGACTACTGCGGTCGGGCTGGGCCAGACCACGGCGGTCGGCATCGGCGGCGATCCGGTCAATGGCACCAATTTCATCGACATGCTGGAATTGTTCCTTGCAGATGATGCCACCAAGTCGATCATCATGATCGGCGAAATCGGCGGTTCGGCCGAAGAGGAAGCTGCACAGTTCATCGCCGACGAAGCCCGGCGCGGCCGCAAGAAGCCGATGGTCGGATTCATCGCCGGCACCACGGCGCCCCCGGGCCGCCGCATGGGCCATGCCGGTGCCATTGTTTCGGGCGGCAAGGGCGATGCGGGTTCCAAGATGGCCGCGATGGAGGCCGCCGGCATCCGCGTGTCGCCGTCGCCGTCGCTGCTCGGCATCACGCTTGCCGAGCTGTTGAAGGGCTGAACCACCGGGAGTAGGCGCATGACGGTCAAATCGCTCGATCACGTCAATATCCAGACGCTGGACGTTGCCGGCACCGCGCGCTTTTTTGCCGACGTGCTCGATCTTGCGGCGCGGCCGCCGGTGGCCGGCATGGACCCGGACCAGATCACCTGGATGTGGGACCGCGACGGCCGGCCGATCGTCCATATCACGCTGCCGGGGCAGACCTTTGCGGAGGAGGCCGAGCAGCCGATCGGCACCGGCACCGGGCCGCTGCATCATGTGGCTTTCGAATGCGAAGGCCATGCGGCGATGCTGGCGCGGCTCGAATCGATGGGGCTGGCGTGGCGAACCCGCGAGATTGCGCAGATCGGGCTGCGCCAGATTTTCGTGCGTGAGCCCAATGGCGTCATGCTGGAATTGAACTATCGAGGCGCCTGAGGTGCGGCGACCGAGGCCAAAGCGTTCAGATAGTTGCGCTGCTGGCCGTAAAACATGGCAGCCATGTGCTTAAGGGCGGTGACATGCGGCGAGCGCGGGGCTATCAGCCCTTGATCGAACGAGGACGGATCTGATGGATTACGAAGCGTTGCTGCCGACGGCGGCCGACCGGGCGGCGCCGTCCTGGGCTCGCAGCGACTGGCCGCTGGCGCCGGCCGACGACCTGACCCGGGCGCTGGATGCGGGCGACATGGTGATCGAAGCGCCGGCCAAGGTTGCCGCAAAAGCCATGGCGGTGGCCGCGGCGAGCGGGGCAGGCCCCGATGAGATCACCCGCGCTGCGCAGGACGCAATTTCGGCGCTGATGCTGATCCGCACCTATCGGGTGCGCGGCCATCTGGCGGCGACGCTCGATCCACTCGGTCTGTCGAATCCGGCTTTGCCGGCCGATCTGACGCCCGAATATCACGGCTTTGAGGCTGCCGATCTCGACCGTCCGGTGCATATCGGCGGCGCATTGGGCCTGCAGATCGCAACTGTGCGGGAGATTGTCACCATCCTGCGCGCCAATTATTGCGGCAATGTCGGTGTGGAATACATGCACATCAACGATGTCGAGGAACGGCGCTTCATTCAGGACAAGATCGAAGGCCGCGACAAGGAAATTCAATTTACAGACAATGGCAAGAAGGCCATTCTTACCAAATTGGTTGAGGCGGAATATTTCGAAAAATTCCTCGGCCGCAAATATGTCGGCACCAAGCGTTTCGGGCTGGATGGCGCCGAAGCGATGATTCCGGCGATGGAATCGATCATCAAGACCGGCGGCCAGCTCGGCATCGAGGAAATCGTGTTCGGCATGCCGCACCGCGGTCGGCTGAACATGCTCGGCAATGTCATGCAAAAGCCGTTTCAGGTGATTTTCCACGAATTCGGTGGCGGTTCGGCCAACCCCGATGATGTCGGCGGTTCCGGCGATGTGAAATACCACCTCGGCACCAGCACCAATCGCGAATTCGATGGCAACAAGGTGCATTTGTCGCTGGCACCCAACCCGTCGCACCTCGAAGCGGTGGACCCGGTCGTGCTCGGCAAGGTTCGCGCCATTCAGACCATGGCCTGGGATAGCGAGCACGGCCGCTCCATGCCCGTCTTGCTGCACGGAGATGCGGCGTTCGCGGGGCAGGGAATCGTCGCCGAATGCTTCGGATTTTCGGGACTGCATGGGTATAATACGGGCGGCACCATCCATTTTATCGTCAACAACCAGGTCGGATTCACCACCAGCCCGCAGTTTGCGCGATCATCGCCCTATCCGTCGGACGTTGCCAAGATCGTTCAGGCGCCGATATTCCATTGCAACGGCGATGACCCCGAAGCCGTCACCTTTGCAACCAAGGTTGCCACCGAATTCCGCCAGAAATTCAAGCGCGACGTGGTCATCGACATGTGGTGCTACCGCCGTTTCGGCCATAACGAGAGCGACGAGCCGAGCTTCACACAGCCATTGATGTACGCCCAGATCGCCAAGCAGCAGCCGGTCAGCGAGCTTTATGCCGCCCGGCTTGTCCGCGAAGGCGTGATCGACGACGGGTTCCTGCCTGCCACGATCGACAGCTACACCGAGTTGCTGGAGGGCGATTTCCAGGCCGCCACCGGGTTCAAGGCCAACAAGGCCGATTGGTTCGAAGGCCGCTGGTCGGGTCTTGGCAAGCCCAAGGAAGAAATTACCGCCCGCCGCGCCGCCATCACCGGGGTCGGCGCCGATGAACTGCGTGCCATCGGCAAGGTGCTGACCACGGTGCCCAAGGGTTTCAACATCCACAAGACGTTGAAGCGCATTCTGGATGCCAAGGCCGAAACGGTCACCACCGGCGAGAACATCGATTGGGCGACAGCGGAAGCGCTGGCCTTTGGTTCGCTGCTCAAGCAGGGTTATGGCGTGCGGCTTTCCGGCCAGGATTCGGGGCGCGGCACCTTCAGCCAGCGCCACGCCGTGTGGACCGACCAGAAGGACGGCAGCCGTGTCACGCCGCTCAACACCATCGAAGGCGGCAATTTCGAGGTGCTCGACAGCCCGTTGAGCGAATTCGGCGTGCTGGGTTTCGAATATGGCTATGCCATTGCCGATCCAAAGACGCTTGTGCTTTGGGAAGGCCAGTTCGGCGATTTCGTCAACGGCGCCCAGACCATTATCGATCAGTTCATCGCGTCGGGCGAAATCAAGTGGTTGCGGGCCAACGGCCTGACCATGCTGCTGCCGCATGGCTATGAAGGGCAGGGGCCTGAACATAGCTCGGCGCGTATGGAGCGGTTCCTGCAACTGTGCGCCGAAGACAATATGCAGGTCGCCAACGCGACGACGCCAGCCAATTATTTCCACCTGCTGCGCCGTCAGATGATGCGTGATTTCAGAAAGCCGCTGATCATTTTCACGCCGAAATCGCTGTTGCGTCACAAGCGCGCCGTGTCGACCATCGCCGATATGGACGCAGGCTCCAGCTTTCACCGCTGCCTTGATGATCTGGCGCCGTGCGATCCGCAGAAAATCCGCCGGCTCGTGCTGTGCACGGGCAAGGTCTATTACGACCTGCTCGAAGCCCGGGAGCAGGGCGACCGGGACGACGTCTATCTGCTGCGCGTCGAGCAGCTTTATCCGTTCCCGGCCGAAATCGTTGCCGCCTATGCGGCGCGCTTCCCCGATCTGGAGGATGTGGTCTGGGCCCAGGAAGAACCGATGAACGCCGGCGCCTGGACCTTTATCGCGCCGCTGATCGAAGCGGCATTGGGCCAGCGACCTTTGTATGCCGGTCGCGCTGCAGCCGCGGCGACCGCAACTGGCCTGATGAAGCGCCACAATGCCGAACAGGCAAAGCTGGTCGCCGAAGCATTGGGCGCCAGCCGTGCCGAAATCACCGCCGCCATTCGCAGCGGGCTGAAATCTTCGAAAATATCCGCGAACAGGGCAGCATAACATGGCAACCGACGTCATCATCCCGGCGCTGGGTGAATCAATCACCGAGGCCACCGTCGGCGAATGGCTGAAAAAGCCCGGCGAAGCGGTTGCAGCCGATGAACCGATCGTCAGCCTGGAAACCGACAAGGTAGCGGTGGAAGTGCCGTCGCCGGTTGCCGGCATCATGGGCGAGCAGCTGGTTGCGGTGGGGGAAACCGTTGCCGTTGGCGCGCGCATTGCGGTGATCGAAGCCGGCAGCGCTGTGGCTGCTGCACCGGCTGCTGCACCGGCCGCTGCACCTGTTGCCGCAAAGGCTGCGCCGGCACCGGCTGCACCCGCCGCTCCGGCGGCCCCTGCCGCCGCCTCGGCACCCGTTGCCGCCGCCGCGACACCCACTGGAGAAGTGCCGCCGCTCGACGCCATGGGGCCGGCTGTCCGCACCCTTGTCGATACCTATAATCTCGACGCTGCCAGCATCGCCGGCACCGGCAAGGACGGCCGCCTGACCAAGGGCGACGTGCTCGCTGCCATCGAGGCCGGTACAGCGAAAGTGCGCGGTTCTGCCGCCGCGCCAGTGGCCGCTGTGGCGCCTGCCGCCCGGCAGGAGGAGCGCGTGCGGATGTCGCGGCTGCGCCAGACCATCGCGCGCCGCTTGAAGGAAGCGCAGAACACCGCCGCCATGCTGACGACGTTCAACGACGTCGACATGAGCGCGGTTATGGCGGCGCGAGCCAGGTACAAGGATCTGTTCGAGAAAAAGCACGGCGTCCGGCTGGGCTTCATGTCGTTCTTTTCGCAGGCGGTGGTGCTTGCCCTGCGCGACGTGCCGGCGGTCGGCGCATCGCTTGAAGGTGATGAGATCGTCTATCGCAACTATGCCGACCTCGGCATCGCGGTATCGTCGCCCGGCGGGCTTGTCGTGCCGGTGTTGCGCAATGCCGACAAGTTGAGCTTTGCCGACACCGAAAAGGCCATCGCCGATTTCGGCAAGCGCGCCCAGGCCGGGAAATTGACGCTGGATGACATGCAGGGTGGCAATTTCACCATCTCCAACGGCGGCGTGTTCGGCTCACTGATGTCGACGCCGATCCTCAATACGCCGCAATCGGGTGTGCTCGGCCTGCACCGTATCGAGGAACGCGCCGTGGTCCGCGACGGCCAGATCGTCGCCCGGCCGATGATGTACCTGGCGCTAAGCTATGATCACCGCATCGTCGATGGCCGCGAGGCGGTGACCTTCCTGGTCCGCGTCAAGGAAGCCATCGAGGACCCGGCGCGCCTGCTGATCGATCTGTAGAAGCGTTCACGGTGGAGCGGGCTGGTACCGACCCCACGCAACGGTAATCGAACCCTGGGAAAGCGACTTTTAAAGGCGTCCCGGTTGGGTCAATCGTCTTTTTTGCGCCTGGGCTGGCGGGACGCGGCCTCCAACGCCTGGCGGAGCGGCGCCGGCGGGTTTTCGCCTGGCGGCCAGCCTTCCCGCTGGCGGGTTCGGTCGCCATCGCTTTCTTCCGACTGATTGTGGAACAGGACCACATTGGTCGGGAACGGCAAGTCGATCCCTCGATCGGCAGCTGCCTCGAAAATCGCCAGGACGACGCGTGCACGCACATGGGTCACATCGCTTCGATTTGGGTCCGTCCACCATCGCGCCTTTAGATCGACGGTTGAATCATTGAGTGCCCAAGGCAAAACTTCGGGCGCGGGGTCTGTCATTACGCCTTCGACAGTGGAGATTGCCTCGATAAACGCCTCGATTGCGGCTCTGGGCTTGTCACCATAGCCAATGCCGACGACGAATTCGCTGCGCCGGCTTGCAAATGCCGTATTGACGATCACTGGCGACGTATAGACGTCGCTGTTCGGAATGATCACACGCCGCCCGTCATAGGTTCTGATCAATGTGGCCCGGCTTTCAATATGGTCGACGGTGCCTTCGAATCCTTTTACCACGATCTGATCGCCACGCTTGTAGGGGCGGTTGATCAACAGCAGCAGGCCCGCGAGCAAATTCTGCAGGATATCCTTGAATGCAAACCCTATGGCGACCGAACCGATGCCAAGTGTTGCAAGGATGTCAGCGGGATGAACGCTGGGAAATGTGATGGCAGCAGCGATCAACAAGGCGGTTATCAACACCGCCCATTTGGCCAGCGAGCCCATCAATGCCCCGAGATCGGGCCGATTTCGCCGCTCGGCGAGTCGCGTTATGCTGCGGGCGAGCAGGCGCGCCGCGAGCCACGCACCAATCAGGAAGACCAGCGCCGCGACGATATTCGGCAATTGCGCGAAAAATCCGTCGCTGATCCCTGCGAGTTTGTCTGCTACCAGTCGGATTGGCGATGCAGCGGTCACGATTTCCCCTTTGATCTGCCCTTGTTAATCGTTCACCGCTTCCAAGGTTCCAGAAAACTGGTGTCGGGTAACCGCATTGGCGTTGCAAGCACGGGTAAAATCGGCATGAAGACACTATATCCGCGACGCGACCAGCATTGAAAGGCTTCCCATGGCAGCACCCGAATTCGACGTCGTCATCATTGGCGCCGGGCCTGGTGGCTATGTGGCTGCCATCCGTGCGGCGCAGCATGGGTTGAGGGTCGCCTGTGTTGAGAAGCGCGCGACGCTGGGCGGCACTTGCCTCAATGTCGGCTGCATCCCGTCGAAGGCGTTGCTGCACGGCAGCGAATATTATGCCGAGGCCAAAGCCGGCAAGCTGGGCAAGTTCGGGGTCAAGCTGTCGGGTGTCGAGCTCGACCTGCCGGCGTTGCTTGCGGAAAAGGACAAAGCCGTCAAGGAGTTGACGGATGGTGTGGCGTTCCTGTTCAAGAAGAACAAGGTCGAATGGGTGAAAGGTGAAGCGGCATTCCTCGATGCCAAATCGATCAAGGTCGGGGATCGCACCATCACGTCGAAGAATTTCATCATCGCTACCGGGTCCGAGGTCGCGCTGTTGCCGGGCATGGAACCCGATGGCGAGGTGATCGTCACGTCGACCGAAGCGATTGCGCTGCCGACGGTGCCGAAGCATCTGGTGGTCATCGGCGGCGGCTATATCGGGCTGGAAATGGGCTCGGTGTGGGCGCGGCTTGGTTCCAGGGTGACGGTCGTTGAATATGCCGAACGGATCGTGCCGGCGATGGATATCGAGGTCGCTAACGAATTTTCGAAAGTACTGAAGAAACAAGGCTTTGAAATCCATACCTCAACCAAGGTAACAGGTGTGAAGCGCGATGGCGCAGGGGCCGTGGTGACCGTGGAACCCGCCGCCGGAGGTCCTGCGACCGAAATCGCCGCCGATATTGTTTTGCTGTCGATCGGGCGCCGCCCCAATACCGATGGCCTCAACATTGCCGCCACCGGTCTGTCGCTTGGCAATGCCGGTCAGGATCGCGGCCGCATCATGGTCAACCCGGATTATTCGACGCCGGTGCCGGGCATCTGGGCCATCGGCGATGTGGTGCCCGGCCCGATGCTGGCGCACAAGGCCGAGGATGAGGGCCTGGCCTGCGCCGACAATATCGCCGGGCTGACGGGTTATGTGAACCATGATGTCATTCCGGCGGTGGTCTATACCCACCCGGAAGTCGCCACGGTCGGCAAGACCGAGGAGGAATTGAAGGCCGCGGGCATCGCCTACAAGGCCGGCAAGTTCCTGTTCGCCGCCAACAGCCGCGCCAAGACCAACCGCGACACCGAAGGTTTTGTGAAGGTGCTCGCCGATGCAAAGACCGATCGTGTGCTGGGCGTCCACATCATTGGCAGCATGGCCGGCACGATGATCGCCGAGGCCGCCATCGCGATGGAATTCGGCGCATCGAGTGAAGACATCGCCATGACCTGCCACGCCCATCCGACCCACCCCGAAGCGCTGAAGGAAGCCGCGATGGCGGTAACGGGCAAACCGATCCACATGTGATGGCGGATTGGCAGCAAGACGGTTGTCGGTATTTGCCTCATGCCGTTCCGGCGCCACAATTGTTGCGCTTGCGGGCTCTTTTTGAAGGTGAATCCGGTGCAGGCAGGCGTTTGACGTCCGAAGTGTGGCTCTTGGCGGATGCGTTGCCTTGGCTGCTCCCGATTGCCAGCGAGTTGACGGCTAGCCATTCCGAAACCCGCGCGGTGAGGGCGACGCTTTTCGACAAGACCGCCAGTCGTAACTGGTCAGTGCCCTGGCATCAGGATCGCACAATCGCCGTTGCCGCGTATCTCGACACCCCGGGCTTTGGCCCTTGGTCACGAAAGGCCGGCGTCTTGCACGTGGAGCCACCGTTCGCCATCCTGTCCGCCATGGTGACACTGCGCCTGCACCTTGACGACTGTCCTTTGACCAATGCGCCGCTGGCCGTCGCGGCAGGATCGCACAAGGCGCGCGTTTGTGCCGAGGCGGCCGCAGAGCAAGCCGAATTGCATCCAAAGATCAGCTGCACCGCCACGGCGGGCGATGTCTGGGCCTATGCAACGCCGATCCTGCATTGTTCGGAAACGGCAGCAATGCCGACCCGGCGCCGTGTGCTGCAGATCGATTTTGCGGCCGTGGGTTTGCCGGGCGGGCTCGCCTGGGCAGCATGATCAACGCCCCGCCCATCGAGGCCATCCGGCCGTTCTTGTACTGGATCGATCTGGCCGGGGTCGCCGTGTTTGCCGTGTCGGGCGCGCTGGCGGCGGCGCGGGCGCGGCAGACGATTGTTACCTTTGCATTTTTTGCGGCTGTGACCGGGATCGGCGGCGGCACGTTGCGGGACCTGTTGATCGGGGCGCCGGTGTTCTGGGTGGGGCGGTCCGATGTGCTGGGGGTGTGCCTGCTGGCGGCCGGGGCGGTTTGGCTGTTGCGTGCCGATCGCTGGCGGCTGTCGTCGCTGTTGTGGTTCGATGCGCTGGGCATGGCGGCCTATGCGGTCATCGGTGCGGCCAAGGCCGGCAGTTTTGGGGTGCCGGCACTGCCCGCGATTGTCATGGGCGTGTTGACGGCGAGCTTTGGCGGCATTGTGCGCGATGTGCTGGCGGGCGTGCCTTCGGTGCTGCTCAGCCGCGAAATCTATGTCTCGGCGGCGGCGCTTGGTGCGGCAACCTATGTGTTGCTGGTGTTGCTCGGGATCGACGCATTCTGGGCCGGCGGGATCGGCATGGCGGCGGGGTTTGGTTTGCGCGCGCTGGCGATTGGCCGCGGGCTTGCCTTGCCCGGCTATCGCATGGATGGCCAATAATACAGCGCCGCGACCGCCGCGCCGATGCCGATCTGCAGGCCGACGATGATCGCCAGGCGGGCTGCAAATGGCTGTTCGCGGAGATGTTCAAGCCGATACTGGCCGTAAAGGGCGCCGATGCCGCCACCGAAAATTGCCAGCGCCAGCAGATGTGCCTCTGACACCCGATTGGTCGCGGTGCGGGCACGACCGCGATCGACCACAAAGGCAAGGAAGGTGATGATATTGATCATTATGAGATACAATGGCAGCCAGCGCGTGATCGGCGGCAGCGCGATAAATGCCTTGGCATTCTGTTTCAGGTCGCGTTTCTGGATCGGGGTTTTTGGCCGCTCGCAATCGAGTGGGGCGCCGGCAGGACGAACGCCCGGCAGCAGGATCATCGCGCAGGACAGATCATTGCCTTCGACATAACAGCGGGCGGCGCCGGTGCGGGCGCGCTGTGATTTTGGCGAAAAGCAGACGGTATCGCGGCCCTCCACGATCTCACGCAGGCGGTCGCGCGGCGGGGCGCCGGCGTCGGCCTTGCAATCACCGCCGTTCCGGCAAAGCTTCGAAAGCGCCGGCGCACCGATACCCTCCAGGATCACCGGGCGTGACCGACCGGCGCAAGCCAGCGTCTGGCCATCGATCGCAGTCGGGTTGGCACAGACGAAACTGGCAGCGGCAACAAGAGCAAGCGACGGCATCGTTTCTCCGGGCGAAGTATTTACAATTCCTACACGCCGCAAAAACGCAAAGGTCAACACTTTCTTAATTAAAAATGTCGGTTTCCCCCGTGATGCTGTTCATAAATAAGCGAAAGCCAGCAGTCCGACGATCAGCACCATCTGTATGCCGGCGATCAGCAGCAGCAGGAATGCGAACGGTTGCTTGACGGTTTTGTGGCGCAGGCGGCGCTGGGCGATGATCGCGCCGATGCTGCCACCGGCTGCCGCCAGCCGGAGCAGCGTCGCTTCGGAAATACGGCGGACCCGGCGTGACTGGCTGGCGATGGCGCGCGATTTGTCGATGGCGAAGGCCGCATAGGCCGACAGATTGACAATCAGCAGCCATGCGGCGCCGAACAGCCAGATCGATCGCGTGTTCTGCGGCCAACGTCCGGTTTCCGCCGGCTGTCCGCAATCGATCCGGCCATAGCGCGGCACCGCAAAGCCGTCGGCAATCATGGCGCAGGAAAGATCCTTGCCTTCCGCGCTGCAACGGACGACGCGCCTGCCATAGCGATCCCGATCAACCTGCGTGCAACTGACCGCACGGCCGTTTGTCAGCCCGGCAAGGTGATCGCGCGTGGCGAACGGGTCGCCACCGACGCAGGCGCGGTCACGACGGCACGTCCCCGGCATTTCCGGCGCGTCGATACCGTATAGCCGATCGGAGCGGCTGCGTCCGGCGCAGCGGATGGCGTCGCCATCATGATGGGTCGGGCTGGCACAGGCGAAGACCAGTGCGCTGGCAAGAACGATCAGCGGCATGTGATCCAGGCGTTGCGGCGATATGACCGTGGATACGGCGCTTCGGCGTCCCGGCTATAGATAAAAGGCGATGATACCAGCGCCGATGCCGACCTGCAGCCCGACGATGGTCAATATTGTAGGGCTTAGCGGCTGTCGGCTCTCGTCCCGGAGCACGGGCGCGACCGCCAGCAACATGCCCAGACCACCGCCAAGGACAACGCATAGCATCAGCAAGCCCTGGGGGATGCGCGCCCGGCCATCTGCCCCGGCCTGGCGATCGATAACAAATGCGACGCAGCTAACGATGTTGATAACCAGCAGGAAGGCCGGAATACCGATGAGCAATGACGGCATGGCAGGGCACCTCGGAGGCCGAAACACGTTAACGAAAAAAAATGTAAATACTAATATTTACAAAATAGGCAACCGCGATGGCGTTGGGCGACGCCGACCAGATACAAACAGGGCGCGCAGCATGGGGCTGCGCGCCTGATGAAGTTTAACGGCAAACACTATCGAATCTTTGCGGCCGGCCGACCGCGACACCTTCAATCCATGAACGGATCGCGCACCAATATGGTATCGTCGCGCTCTGGCGATGTGCTGACGAGCGCCACCGGGCATTCGGTCAATTCTTCGATGCGCCGGATGTATTTGATCGCCTGCGCCGGCAGATCGGCCCAGCGGCGAGCGCCGGCGGTGGATTCGCTCCAGCCTTCGAACGCTTCGTACACCGGCTCGACGCGGGCCTGGTCGGCGCTGTGCGCGGGCAAATAATCCAGCAGCTTGCCATCCAGTCGATAGCCCGTGCAGATATGCAGCGTTTCAAAGCCGTCGAGCACATCCAGCTTGGTCAGCGCCATGCCGGTGACGCCCGATACTGCAATCGCCTGCCGCACCAGCACCGCATCGAACCAGCCACAGCGCCGCTTGCGCCCTGTCACCGTGCCGAATTCATGCCCGCGCTGGCCAAGGCGTTCGCCGGTTTCATCCTCCAGTTCGGTGGGGAAGGGCCCGCTGCCCACGCGTGTCGTATAGGCTTTTACGATACCAAGCACGAAGCCCGTCGCATTCGGCCCCATGCCGCTGCCCGCCGCGGCCTGCCCGGCAACGACGTTCGACGAGGTGACGAACGGGTACGTACCGTGATCGACATCGAGCAGAACGCCCTGCGCCCCTTCGAACAGGATGCGGCTGCGGTTCGCCCTCGCATCGCGCAATGTCGTCCACACCGGGCGCACATAGGGCAGCACGGCGGGCGCGATTTCGTGCAGTTGCGCCACCAGTGCGGCGCGATCAACGGGCGCGATGCCGAAACCGATACGCAGCGCATTATGGTGCGCCAGCAGCCGATCGAGTTGCGGATCGATCTGATCGAGATGCGCCAGGTCACACACCCGCAGCGCCCGCCGGCCGGCCTTGTCCTCATAGGCCGGGCCGATGCCGCGCCGCGTGGTGCCGATCTTGCCGGCGCCGGATGCATCTTCGCGAGCGCCGTCCAGGTCGCTATGCAGCGGCAGGATCAGCGGGCATTGTTCGGCAACCTGCAGGTTTTCGGGCGTGATCTTCACCCCCATCGCCGAGATGCGCGCGACTTCATCGCGGAAGTGCCAGGGGTTGAACACCACGCCATTGCCGATAATGCTGAGCGTGCCGCGCACGATGCCGGACGGCAGCAGGCTGAGCTTGTAGGTCTGGTTGCCGACGACGAGCGTATGGCCGGCGTTGTGCCCGCCTTGGAAACGCACCACCACATCGGCGCGTTCGCTCAACCAATCGACAATCTTGCCTTTGCCTTCATCGCCCCATTGGGCGCCGATCACGGTTACGTTGGGCATGTTCAGCTTTCTGCTCCCACCGTTTTCCGGTGGGGTTTGGGGGCGATCAGATCGAGACGGGGCTTAAGCCATCCCAGACATATGTGCAGCGAAAATCGGCGGGCGCGGCATCGACGGCGAGCGCGGCGACCGTCGCCCAGCCTTCGCTGCGCAGGCCCGCGCCAACCGCCGGATCGGTGCCAAGCGGCAACAGCACCCGGCGCGCATCGACAATGCCAAGCCCGGCATCGACGAGTCCGTCGACATAGAGCGAAAAGCCGATCGCCGGTTCGGTGCAGCCATCGGGCGTCATGACGACATAGGCACCGCCACGACCGACTTCACCCTGAATGCCATCGCCGAACAGCGAGAAACCGATCCAGGTTTGATATTCAAAGCCATGGCGCTCGGTCGGGTCGAGCGTCACGGCGACACCCGTCAGCCCGGCGACCAGCGCCGCGATTGCGGATAGCCGCGCTGACACATCGGCCGGCAATGGCAGCGCCGCCAGCCTTTCGAACGCTGCGTCGGCCGGTCCCGCAGCGCCGATCAACGGTTCGAACGCCCCGGCACCAAGCGCGGCAAGCCCGCCGCTGTCCTTGCCATCGAGCAGCGCCTGCACCTGCGCCAGGGTTGCCCGGCCCATCGGCCAACCAGCCTTGGCCAGATCGGCGACCAGCGTTGGCAATGTGATATCGATCGAAAGCCCGGCAACCCCGGTGCGACCCAAGGCTTCGACGGCGACAGCGATAATCTCACCTGCTGCTGCGGCGCTATCGCTGCCGATCAATTCGGCGCCGACCTGCACGCTTTCGCGTTCCGGGCTGAGTTGGGTGCCGCGCACCCTGAGCACGGGGCCGGCATAGCTGAGCCGCAGCGGCCGCGCCGCACCGGCGAGCCGCGTCACCGCGATGCGACCGACCTGGCCGGTCATGTCCGATCGCAGCGCCAGCGTGTGCTGGCTGACCGGATCGGTGAAGCGCAGCAATTCACGCCGCGCCGCGCCGCCAAGACGGCTGCCGAGCGATTCTTCATACTCGACCATGGGCGGCTGCACGCGTTCATAGCCGTGACTGGCAAGGTTTGCGGTCAGGCCATGGACGAGCGCAGCGGTCGCCTCCGCATGGGGCGGCAGGCGATCACGCAATCCTTCGGGAAGCAGGCCGGGGGCAAGACTGGTCATGCGGCAGGGACTAGGCGGAACCGCGGGCGCGGGCAACGGTGAACTGCCACCCCACCTGCGGGGCGGCAGTTCCGTTTCCCATCACCCGAAGGCGAGCGCCTTGACGTCCTTCACACCATCAAGCCGGCAGATGCTGGCGAGCAGGGGATCGGGGATGGCTTCATCGACCGACAGCAGCAGCACCGCTTCGCTGCCGGCGTCGCGGCGGCCGAGGTGGAAGGTGCCGATGTTGACGCCGGCCTCGCCCAGCGCCGAACCGATGCTGCCGATGAAGCCGGGCTTGTCCTCGTTGACGATGTACAACATGCGGCCACTCAGGTCGGCCTCCACGGTGATGCCGAAGATTTCGGTAAGGCGCGGCTTGGTCATGCCGAACAGGGTGCCGGCGACGCTGCGATCGCCATTGGGGGTGCGGACCGCGACGCGGACCAGCGTGTGGTAATCGGTTTCGCGTTCGTGGCGAACCTCGGCGATCTCGATCTCGCGTTCACGGGCGAGGAACGGCGCGTTGACCATGTTCACCGTGTCCGAATGGGTGCGCATCATGCCGGCCAGCACCGCCGCCGTGATCGGCTTGATGTTCAATTCGGCCGCCGCGCCTTCGACTTCGACGGTGACGGCGCTGATGCCATCGGTGACCAGCTGCCCGACCAGCGAACCGAGCCGTTCGGCGAGTTGCATATAGGGGCGCAGCCGCGGTGCTTCCTCGGCCGACAGCGACGGCACGTTGAGCGCGTTGGTGACGCCGCCGGTGAGGAGAAAGTCGGACATCTGCTCGGCGACCTGAATGGCGACATTGACCTGGGCTTCATCGGTCGAGGCGCCAAGGTGCGGCGTCGAGATGAAGTTGGGCGTGCCGAACAGCGGCGACGACTTGGCCGGTTCCTCCACGAAGACATCGAGCGCGGCGCCGCCGATATGGCCGGAATCGAGCCCCGCCTTCAGCGCGGCTTCGTCGATCAGGCCGCCGCGCGCGCAGTTGATGATGCGCACGCCGGGCTTGGTCTTGGCCAGGTTTTCCGCCGACAGGATGTTGCGGGTGCTTTCGGTCAGCGGCGTGTGCAGCGTGATGAAATCGGCCTGGGCCAGCAGTTCATCCAGCGTGACCTTTTGCACGCCCATATGCTCGGCGCGTTCGGGCGTGAGGAACGGATCAAAGGCGATCACCTTCATCTTCAGGCCAAGCGCGCGATCGGCGACGATGCTACCGATATTGCCGGCACCGATCAGGCCCAGCGTCTTGGCGGTCAGTTCGACGCCCATGAAGCGGTTCTTTTCCCACTTGCCGGCCTGTGTCGAGGCATCCGCCTCCGGCAATTGGCGTGCCAGCGCGAACATCAGCGCGATGGCGTGTTCGGCGGTGGTGATGGAATTGCCGAACGGCGTGTTCATCACGACGACGCCCTTGGCCGACGCCGCCGGAATATCGACATTGTCGACACCGATGCCGGCACGGCCGATCACCTTCAGATGGCTGGCGGCGGCGATGACATCCTTGGTCGCCTTGGTGGCGGAGCGCACGGCAAGACCATCATAATTGCCGATGATCTTGATCAGTTCTTCCTTCGACAAGCCGGTGATTTCATCGACTTCGATGCCGCGCGCGCGGAAGATTTCGGCGGCCTTGGGGGACATTTGATCGGAAATAAGGACTTTGGGCATGGGAATTTCCTCTGCTCCCCCGCTGAAAACGGCAGGGGCTGGGGGTGGGATTCATGTCTGGATGGGCAGTGCCGCTGGCAATCTGGAGCCCACCGACCCCTCCCGCACGTGGGAGGGGGGAAGCGGATCAGGCGATTTCGGCGAAGGCCCAGTCGAGCCAGTGCGTCAGCGCCTCGATATCGGCGGTGTCCACCGTGGCGCCGCACCAGATGCGCAAGCCCGGAGGGGCGTCGCGATAGGCGCCGATGTCATAGGCGGCGCCTTCCTTTTCCAGCAGCGACACCATCGCCTTGACCTTTTCCTCGGACGTGCCGGGCAGGGTCAGGCAGACGCTGGTGTTTGACCGCGTCGCCGGGTCGCTGGCCAGATGCGCCACCCATGGTGTGCGTTCCACCCAGCGCGATAGCGCGGCGGCATTGCTGTCGGCGCGTCCCATCAATTCGGGCAGGCCACCGATATGCTTCGACCAGGTCAGCGCGTCGATATAATCCTCGACGGCCAGCATCGACGGCGTGTTGATCGTTTCACCGGAAAAGATGCCCTCGATCAGCTTGCCCTTCGACGTCAGCCGGAAGATTTTTGGCAGCGGCCAGTCCGGCACATAGGATTCGAGCCGTTCGACGGCGCGGGGGCCAAGGATCAGCACGCCATGGCCGCCTTCGCCGCCCAGCACCTTCTGCCAGCTGTAGGTCAGCACATCGGCCTTGTCCCAGGGGATATCCTGCGCGAACACGGCGCTGGTCGCGTCGATAAGGGTCAGGCCCTCACGGTCATCGCGGATCCAGTCACCATTGGGGACGCGCACGCCCGACGTGGTGCCGTTCCAGGTGAAACACAGGTCGCGGCTTTGATCGATGCGGGTCAGGTCGGGTAGGGCGCCATAGGGGGCGGTGACCACCTCGGCGTCGATCTTGAGCTGCTTGACGGCATCCGTCACCCAGCCTTCGCCAAAGCTTTCCCACGCCATCAGGGTCGCCGGGCGGGCGCCGAGCAGGGACCACATCGCCATTTCATAGGCGCCGGTGTCGGATGCCGGCACGATGCCGATGCGATGCGTGCTGGGGACGTTCAGGATCTCGCGGGTCAGATCGATGGCGAGCTTCAGGCGCGCCTTGCCGATCTTGGAGCGGTGCGACCGGCCAAGCGAATCGGTTGCGAGATTGTCGGGGCGCCATCCGGGGCGTTTGGCACAAGGGCCGGACGAAAAATGCGCACGCGCCGGAAGCGCGTCAGGACGTATAGTCATATTCTCTCCTCACAGAGAGCTCGCGCCGCGTTGGGGCGGCGTGGCCCGCCGCCGCTCATAGGGTGGTTTGGCGGGCGGTCAAGCGAAACCAATCGGGGCTGCATTGGCGCGATGGCCCGATCGAGCTATCCTTGGGCATTGTTGGTCCGGTAAAAAGGTGCATTCACAATGAGCCAGTTCGCCGTAAATCCGCATCGCTTCGATCCGTACAAGAATTTCAAATTCCGCGTGAAATGGGATGGGCGTTACGTTGCCGGCATTTCGGCGGTCAGCGGGCTGAGCCGCAGCACCCAGGTGATCGAGCATCGCGAAGGCGGTGATCCATCGACACAGCGCAAATCGCCGGGGCAAACGCATTTCGAACCCATCACCCTGGAACGCGGCGTCACCCATGACACGGCGTTCGAAGATTGGGCCAATCTGGTCTGGCAGCACGGTGCCGGCGCCGGAAATGAAATGTCGCTCGCCAGCTTTCGCAAGGACGTGTTGCTGGAGCTTTACAACGAGGCCGGCCAGTTGGTGATCGCATACAAGCTGTATCGGTGCTGGCCATCGGAATTTCAGGCGCTGCCCGACCTCGATTCGAACATCAGCGGCGTGGCGCTACAACGATTGGTGCTCGAAACCGAAGGCTGGGAACGCGATACCGCCATTGTGGAACCATCCGAGCCCTAGAATGCTCTAGCGCTGGTCGCCCAACGCCAAGACGATCGCTTTTGCAATATCGGCGTGGAACCGGCCGAGTGATTCATAGCCGGCATTGGCCCGGCTGATGAACGATGCGACGAACAGCGGCCGGGTTGCGCCGGTTGGCCAGATGATGGCGAGATCATTGGCACTGCCCGCACCCGATGAGCCGGTCTTGTCGCCGACGCGCCAGTCCGCGGGAAGGCCGGCGCGCAACCGCGTGTCACCGGTGGTGTTTGCGATCATCCAGCCGATCAGTCGTTGTCGCGATGCCGGTTTCAATATTGTGCCGACAAGCAGCCGTTCCATCGTCGCCAGCATCGCATCGGGGCTGGTCGTGTCGCGGATTTCGCCGGGCAGATCCTCGCTCATCATCGGTTCGATGCGGTCGAGCCGGGTCACGGGATCGCCGATGCCGCGCAGGAAAGCGGTCAATCCGGGCGGGCCGCCCACCGCCGGCAGCAACAGGTTTGCAGCGCCATTGTCGCTGAAGATCATGGTTGCGTTGCATAGTTCGCCGATCGTGGCGCTGCCGCCGGCCCGGCTTTTGGTGAAGGGCGATACGCCCAGTGCATCGCTGGCCTTGACCGGAATGGCGCGCTCCAACCGCTCCATGCCGCGATCGACCCGCGCCAGGATTGCCGCGACAAGCAGCATCTTGAAGGTGCTTGCCATGGCAAAGCGTTCACCGCCGCGCCAGTTGAGCCGCTGGCCGCTGGCCATGTCGTGTACCGCAAGGCCATAGCGGCCACCGCTGTCACGCTCGACCGCGCGGCAGGCTTTTTCAAGGTCGAAAGGCGCAAGCCGGGTCGCTTTGGCGGACGTCGCCCGGGCCAGTGACGGCGCCGATACGGCCGCCATTCCGGCCAGCATCAGCACATTGCGGCGACTGGTTTCGGGGTTCTGCATTGGGTGACTCCGCTATTTCTGACGCAACATCAGCCATGGCAGGGTAGGGCTACAAGCGATGATCCTTCACAGCAGTCATTATCAGGAATAATGGCAACTATGGATCGCCCGCAACTTCCGCTCAATGCGTTACGTGCCTTTGAGGCATCGGCGCGCCATCTGAATTTCACCCGCGCGGCGGTCGAACTCTGCGTCACCCAGGCCGCGCTCAGTCACCAGATCAAGGGCCTTGAAGCGCGGCTTGGCGTTGACCTGTTCCGCCGCCTGCCGCGCGGTGTCATGCTGACCGACGAAGGCGCCACCTTGCTGCCGGTGCTCAGCAATGCCTTTGATTCCATTGGGGGCGTATTGGATCGCTTTGTCGATGGTCGCCTGCGCACAGCGCTTAACGCCGGCGTCGTAGGCACTTTCGCTGCAAACTGGCTGCTGCCCAGGCTCGGCGCTTTCGCCACGGCGCATCCGGCGATCGACCTGCGCCTGCTTGCCAACAATAATCGCGTCGATCTGGCGCGCGAGGGGCTTGATCTCGCCATTCGCTTTGGTGATGGCAACTGGCCCGGCTTGCTCGCCACGCCGGTCATGGCTGCACCGCTGGCACCGATGGCAACGCCGCATATTGCGGCCATGGCGCAACGGAGCGGGGGCATTGCCGATTTTTCCGGGCTGACATTGCTCAGATCCTATCGCGCCGATGAATGGCCGCGCTGGTTTGCGGCCGCCGGCCTTGCCGAGCAACAGGCGCTTGGCCCGGTATTCGATTCCGCGCTGGGGCTGGCCATGGCGGCGGCGGCCGGTGGCGGTGTTGCCTTGTTGCCGGTGGCATTGTTCGGTGCCGACATCGCCGCCGGGCGGCTGGCGCTGCTATCGGCGACCAGCGTCGATGTCGGCGGCTATTGGCTCACGCGCTTGCGATCACGGTCCGAAACGCCGGCGATGGCCAGCTTTCGCCTGTGGTTGCAAGATGCGACCACGCCACATGATCGAGGGAATTTCGCATGATCGACGATATCAGAATCGACTATGCCGGCCAGGTCGCGCTGGTCACCGGTGCCGCTTCGGGTATCGGCCGGGCCTTGTCAGCGGCATTGCTGGCGCGCGGCGCGCGGGTGGTGCTGGCCGATATCGCGTCCGAGGTTTTGGGCGTTGCCACCGAGCTGGGGCAGGGGGCGCGCGGTGTCGTCGCTGATCTGTCGCAGGGCGAAACCGCGAAGCGGCTCGTCGCCGATGTGTTTGCGACCGAAGATCGGCTCGATTTCGTCGCATCCAACGCCGGCGTGGGCTTCACGCGGCGCCTGTTGAAGGCCGACCTCGACAGCCCGGCGGTGGCGCGATTGTTCGAGATCAACATGCTGGCGGCTGTCCGCTTTGCCCAGGCGATGGTGCCGGAACTGGAGGCGCGCGATGGTCGCGCCCGGCTGATGATCACCGGTTCCGAAAATTCGCTTTCGGTGCCTGCTGCCGTCAAGGGATTCGGGCTGGGCATGTATGCCGCCTCGAAACACGGCGTGCTCATCCTTGCTGAATGGCTGCGCGATGAGATGGCCGGAGGCAGCAAGCCGCTCGATGTGCACATCCTGCTGCCGGGCGGCGTCTATACCGGCATGACGGCGCCGAACCTGCCAGCCGATCCGGCGCAATGGCCCGCCGCCATGGCAATCATTTCACCCGAACGCTGCGCCGAAATCGCGCTCGATGGTATCGACAAGGGATTGTTCTACATCCCGACTCACGCGCATCTTGCCGACGACATGAACCCGCGCCACGACAGTGTTGCAGAGGCGGTGCGGGCGTTGGGCCTGCGCTAATCGCGCGTTGAGCCTGCGCTAATCGCGCGTTGGGCTGATGCCGCCCATTGTCAGGCCGCCATCGACGACGAACTCGCTGCCGGTCGAATAGGATGATTCGTCGCTGGCCAGATACAGCACCATGTTCGAAACTTCCTCTGGTCGCGCCATGCGGCCGAGCGGATAGTCGTAGCGATCGGCGGCAAGGCCCGCTGCCATCGGTGTATCGATGATCCCTGGATGGATGGAATTGCAACGGATGCCATGTGGTGCCGCCTCGATGGCGACGGACTTTGTGAGGCCGCGCACCCCGAATTTCGCCGCGACATAGGCGTGCACACCGGCGGCTCCGCGCAGCCCGGCGACCGAGGATATATTGATGATCGACGTGCCCTTGCTCTCGATCATGGCCGGCAGCGCGGCGCGAATGCCGAGGAAAGTACCGGTCAGATTGACGTCGATCATCCGGGTCCAGAGGTCGATCGGGTGATCGAGCAGGGCAGCGCCGCCGAATATGCCGGCATTGTTGACCAGCACGTGCAGCCCGCCGAACGCGCCGACCGCATCCGCCACCGCTCCAGCCCATTCCTGCGAATTGGTCACATCGAGGTGGATATAGCGCGCCGCCGTGCCTAGTTCGGCGGCCAGCGCCGCGCCTTCTTCATCCAACAAGTCGGCCAGCACCACCCGGGCGCCCTCTGCCGCCAGCAACCGGGCATGCGCGGCGCCCATGCCGCGCGCGCCGCCGGTGATCAAGATGGTCTTGCCAGCTACCCTGCCTGCCATGGCCCGTCTCCTGTCCAAGCCGCCCGTGCCGGGTTCAATCCGGCGTCTCGGTTTCACCCTCGGCGACCCGGGTCATCGTCAGCCGGCCTTCCTTGACGACAAAGCCCAGCCTGCCTTCGACCAGCGATAATGCATCGGCGCCGAAAATCTCCCGCCGCCACCCCTGCAGCACCGGCAGGCCATCCAGAACACCGGCCGCCAGTGCATCGAGATCATCACCGCGCACGATCAGCTTGGGCGCGACGCCGCTTTCTTTTGATCGGATTTTCAGTAGCAATTTCAACAAGTCTGCGATCAACGCGCCTTCGCTGGACAGGCCGGGGCGCTGTGGTTCCCGCAATGGCATCTCGTCAGCTGGCAATGGCTCGGCGTCTTGCAACGCCCGGATCAGCCGGTCGCCAATGGCATTGCTGCCCCAGGCAGCAGAGAGCCCGCGCACCTTGGCCAGATCGGCCTGCGAACGCGGCGGCGACCCCGCAAGATCGCCCATCGTTTCGTCCTTGACGATGCGTCCGCGCGGCACATCCTTGTCCTGCGCCTCCAGCTCGCGCCATTTGGCCAGCGCCTTGAGCCGGCCCAGCACATCGGCTTTGCGGCTGGGCAGGCGCAGCCGTTGCCACGCCTTGTTCGGATCATTGGCATAGGTGTCGGGGTCGCATACCCGCACCATTTCCTCGTCCAGCCATTCGCCGCGGCCGGTGCGCCGCAGCTTGTCGACCATCTTTGGAAACAGCGTCGCCAGATGGGTGACATCGCCGATGGCATAGTCGAGCTGCCGGTCATTAAGCGGCCGCCGCGACCAATCGGTAAAGCGCGCGCCCTTGTCGACCTGGATGCCCAGATAGGCGGCGACCAAATTGGTATAGCCGATCTGTTCGCCAAGCCCCAGCGCCATGGCAGCAATTTGCGTGTCGAACAGCGGGGCAGGGGTGCGGCCGGTGAGGTTGTAAATGATCTCAAGGTCTTGCCCGCCGGCGTGGAAGACCTTCAAAACGTCTTCCTCAACCAGCAATTTCAGCAGCGGCGCCAGATCGATGCCCGGCGACTTTGGATCGATGGCAGCGGCTTCGGTGGGGGAGGCTACCTGTACCAGGCATAAATCCGGGTAATAGGTGCTTTCGCGCATGAATTCGGTATCGACGGTGACGAAATCGGCCTGCGCCAGACGATCGCACAATGCGATGAGGGTTTCGGTATCGGTGACCAGCGGATGGATGAGCATTGCGTGTCTTAGCGCGGCAATGAGGCGATGACAAAGGGGGACGCGAAGGTCGGCGCGCGCCTTCGATCCACCACCAAATTACGCCTTTGCAGCGGCCTGTCGACGGCGACGCGCGGTAGCACCGATAAAGCCGAAGCCCAGGATCATTGTCGTCCAGGTACCGGGGTCGGGCAGTACGCTGTCGATCGACACGCCATCGAGCAGCGCGACGGGCGGCTGGCCATTGGGCGTGCCATGCGCGACGAAGGTGAGAATCTGCGATACGGCATTGGCCTTGAAGTACAATGTCTCCAATGTCCACGGCAGGAAGCCCTTGGATTTATTGAACATCTGCGTGGACAATTGGGTGCTGTTGCCAAACGTCACCGTCCACTGTTCGGTCGTCGCACCGGTAAGCCCCTTTTGCTGACCAGCCGACTGGTAGAATTTTAGCGTATAGATCTTGCCGATCGTCAGGCCGGTGATCATCTGCGAAATCGACTGGTTATAATTGGCGTCCCCATCGATACCGATGAAGTTGCCGCCCAGCGGGCTGTTCGGAATTGGGCCATACAGACCAAAGGAGGCCCCCGAAAGATTGGTGTTCCATTGGGCACCACCTCCGCCGCCAAGCAATACAGAGCCGGGCGAGGATGTTCCCTTTGGACCCGCAGAAGATGCAGTTGCCGTCCAATCGGTCAGGGTCGAAACGCAGGTCGATTTGGTATTGTCGCAAATATGATAATTGCCTGATACGACGTTCGAATTGAGCAATTCAAAGCCGCCATTTTTCACGAGATTGACGGCGCTGGCCGATCCGGCAGTGCCAAGCGCGGCGATGGCGAAGGCAATTGTCTTGAAGCGCATCAAAGAGATCCCGTTTCACTCGCTACCATCGAAGCCAGGAAATCCGGGCCAGGCAAGAGGTAAATGCTTCGTTAACGGAAGGCGAGAAATTGTAAAGTTAAAAAATTCTCACCAGTTTGGATTCCGTTGCGCTGTGGGCATGCGGTTGCTGCCGAACGCCTTTTGAGGGCCGAGACGCGCGCCAGTCCGGCCAGGTTCCCATGGTTATGCTGTTGCCGCCCAAGAACCACGCCCAAAAGTCCCGCGCGGCTTGACAAATGCCCCCCTGCACGGTGACACGCGCGCTCATTCTTTGTTCCAAGGCCGATTTCCCCGATGCACGCCTATCGCACCCATAACTGCGGCGCCTTGCGCGCCACCGATGCCGGCTCAAGTGTTCGCCTGTCCGGCTGGGTGCATCGCAAGCGCGATCATGGCGGCGTGCTGTTCATCGATCTGCGCGATCATTTTGGCCTGACCCAGATCGTCGTCGGCCCGATGTCGCCGGCCTTTGAAACGCTGGACCGTGCGCGGCTCGAATCCGTCGTCACCATCACCGGTGATGTGGTGGCGCGCGAGGGTGGTGCGGTGAACCCGAACCTTGCCACCGGCGATATCGAGATCCGCGCCCAGGAGGTTGTCGTTCAATCGGCGGCGATCGAACTGCCGCTGCCGGTCGCCGGCGATGCCGAATATCCCGAAGACATTCGGTTGAAATACCGCTTCCTCGATCTGCGCCGCGAACGGTTGCACGCCAATATGATGCTGCGGTCCGGCGTCATTGCCAGCCTGCGTCGCCGCATGATCGATCAGGGCTTTACCGAATTCCAGACCCCGATCCTGACCGCCAGCAGCCCGGAAGGCGCCCGCGATTATCTGGTGCCGAGCCGCGTCCACCCCGGCAAATTCTATGCGCTCCCGCAGGCGCCGCAAATGTTCAAGCAGTTGCTGATGGTCGCTGGGTTCGACCGTTATTTCCAGATCGCGCCGTGTTTTCGCGACGAGGATGCGCGCGCTGACCGTTCGCCCGGCGAATTTTACCAGCTCGATTTTGAAATGAGCTTTGTCACGCAAGACGATGTTTTTGCAGCGATAGAGCCGGTTCTTGGTGGCGTGTTCGAGGAATTTGCAGCGTTCGGCGGACGTCAGCCCTGGGCGGTGACGCAGGGGGCGTTCCCACGTATTCCCTATGCCGAATCCATGCTGAAATACGGCAATGACAAGCCCGATCTGCGCAACCCGATCGAAATCGTCGATGTGACCGAACATTTCCGGGGATCAGGTTTCGGCATCTTTGCCCGTATGGTCGAAAGCGGCGCTGTTGTCCGCGCCATTCCGGCACCGGGCGCCGGTTTGAAGGCGCGCAGCTTTTTCGACGGCATGAACGATTGGGCCCGTGCCGAAGGTTGGGCGGGGCTTGGCTACATGAACATCAAGGCCGGCGAACCCGGCGGCCCCATTGCCAAGAACCTTGGCCCGGAAGCCACCGCAAAGCTCGTCGCCGCTCTTGGTCTTGGCACGGACGACGGTGTGTTCTTTGCAGCCGATGTGGCGCCCAAAGCCGCAAAGCTTGCCGGACTGGCGCGAACCAAAGTCGGCACCGATCTCGGTCTGATCGAGCAGAACGTCTTCAAATTCTGCTGGATCGTCGATTTTCCGATGTTCGAATATGACGAGGACGCCAAGAAGATCGATTTCAGCCACAATCCCTTCAGCATGCCGCAGGGCGAGCTTGAGGCGCTGGAAACGCAGGACCCGCTGACCATCAACGCCTATCAGTACGACATTGTCTGCAACGGCGTTGAATTGTCATCGGGCGCCATCCGGAACCACCGGCCCGATATCATGTACAAGGCGTTCGAAATCGCCGGCTACAGCCGTGACGATGTCGATCGGGATTTTGCCGGCATGATCAACGCCTTCAAGTTCGGCGCGCCGCCGCACGGTGGTTCTGCGCCGGGTGTCGATCGCATGGTCATGCTGATTGCCGATGAACCCAATATCCGCGAGGTCGTGGTCTTCCCGATGAACCAGAAGGCAGAAGATCTGATGATGAACGCGCCCAATGTGGCGACGGCGAAGCAGTTGCGCGAACTGCATATCCGCATCGTCGAATAGGCTGCCCTCCCTCTCCTGCAAGGGGGAGGGAGACAGGCCGGCAAAGCTCTGCAATAACCCGTTGCATGAGCAAGATCCGTCTCGACGATTACGAAGATCCCAAGTCTATCGACGCTGGCGACTATGACGCCCGGCTCGCCGATCTCCAGGAAAAACTGGTGATGATACAGGCGGCCTATATCTTCCAGGGTCTGCGCGGCATCGTCGCTGTCGAAGGCTGGGATGCGGCGGGCAAGGGCGGCCTGATCCGCCGCGTCGTGGAACCGCTCGATCCGCGCTTTACCGATGTATGGTCCATTGGCGCGCCGACGGATGTGGAGCGACGCCAGCATTATCTTGAGCGATTCTGGAGCAAGTTGCCCGACAAGCGCGAATTCACCATCTATGATCGGACCTGGTACGGCCGTGTGCTCGTGGAGCGGGTCGACGGGTTTTGCAGCGAAGCCGAATGGAGCCGAGCCTATGACGAAATCAACCAGTTCGAAGCGATGCAGATTGCCGATGGCGTCCGTGTCGTCAAAATCTTCCTCCACGTGACGCAAAAGGAACAGGATAAACGACTTAAAGAACGTATCGAAACCCCATGGAAACGCTGGAAAACAGGAATTGACGATTACCATAATCGTTCAAAGCGTGACGCCTATACCGATGCCTATCACGACATGTTCGACAAGACCGACACCAAGAACGCGCCCTGGACCGTCCTCGCCGCCAACGACAAGAAGGCCGCGCGCATCGCCGGGCTGGAGGCCATTGTCGCGGGGCTTGGCGACGGCGTGAAACTCAAATTCCCGGACGCAGACCCTGCAGTGTTGGAGGCGGCAAAACAGGCGGGTGTCATTTAAGGCCCGTCTTTGGTGGAATTTGGCCAGAGTGAACCTTATTTTCCTGCCAGCGACCTGAACCGACGGCGGCTTGTCACAGCAAGCCATGTCGCGCGGCGACAGGTGCGTTTGGTGGTTGTCGCCTCGTCGTTGCCCTCGTCGTTGCGGCGCGCCTGAGTCTGGAGTTGGAACGACCGGATGGAAACCAGGGTAACAGTCATCAGTGATACGCACTGCCGGCATTCGGAAATCAAAATGCCGGCCGGCGACCTGCTGATCCACTGTGGCGATATGTTCGATCTTTTCAGCCGAACGCCGCAGCGGGTTTCAGCGATCGATTCATGGTTCGGCAAACAAAGTTTTGAGAAAATCATTGTCACGGGCGGGAATCATGACCGCCAGATCGAAGCCGAGCTTGCGCACAGATCACAGCCTTTGGCGAATGCGCATTTTCTGAACGAGGGGCTCATTGAGTTTCGTGGGTTGAAGATATTCGCCGCGGCATGGGTGCCATATTTATCAAAGCACGCATTCTACAAGGATCAATCGGCGCTGGCGAAAGTCTGGGCAGGCGTTCCGTCCGACATCGACATTCTGGTTACCCACACGCCACCCCAAGGCATACTCGACAAATCCAGGGCAGGTCAGTCACTCGGTTGCCCAAGCCTTGCCGACGAAATGCAGCGGATATCGCCGCGCGTTCACTGCTTCGGGCATGTCCATGCCAGCGCAGGACACCAACGAATCGGCGACACGCTTTTTATCAACGCATCGTCGATCGAAAGCGGGACCGGAAGGATCCGGCAGCCGATTTCGTTCACCCTGTCATCGCGCCATGAATGAACCGCAGCTTCTGCATCATTTCCATCGCAAAGTTCGAACGTGTACCAACGTTTCGCCAGAGATCAGCCCGGCACTTTCTTGCCGAGATAGGCGCTGATCCGGTTCGTCGTCGGCATGACCGCGGTCTGCGGGTGCAGCAGATCGTACATCACGGCGTTTTCGAGCACGCGCTGGACATAGTTCTTGGTCTCGGAAAAGGGGATTTCCTCGATCCAGTCGATCACATCCTCGTTTGGCTGGCGCGGATCGCCATTGGCGGCGATGAACTTGCGAACATTGCCGATGCCGGCATTGTAGGACGCCACCGACAGCACGAAATCGCCGCCGAAATAGTCGCGCAGCCGGCTGTAATAGGCCGAACCCAGCGTGACATTGTAAACCGGATCGCTGGTCAATCGTGATGTCGAGGCCGGCAGCCCCAGCTTCTTCGCCTGTTCCGCCGCGGTCGAGGACAGCAATTGCATCAGGCCATAAGCCCGCGCTGCCGATACAATCTGTTGATCGAACTGGCTTTCCTGCCGCGTGATGGCGTGCGCCATGCTGAAGCTGGAATTGAGCGCGCCTGGCAGGTCGAGCACCGGGAATGCCGCATCGACAAGCGCCAGTTCGCCATCGCTGCGGGCTGCCTTGCCGGCCAGAACGCCCAGATCCGGCCGCTTCAACGGACCGGCGATGCCGACGAGCAAGGCCTGGTCCTCGGTCGTTTCGCTGCGATCGACGAGCGCCCGGACGAACAAATTCTGCCGGAGCCTGTCGCCCAGATCGCCCAGGGCAAAGGTGGCGCGCACCAACGGATCGGCGCGGAAGGTGCTGGCCTTGTCGGCGCTGATCGCCGGTGCGGCGATCCTTTTTACAGTCAGCGTCCGGCCGAGCCGTTCGGCGGCGAGTTGGCCATAGAAATAATCGACATGCAGCGCGGCCGCTTCATACGCCGATCTGGCATCGGCGGCCCGTCCGGCAGATTCTGCGGCGCGTCCGGTCCAGTAATCGCCACGCGTCTGGCTGAGCGGGGTTTGCGACGCCGAACGAACATTTTGGAAATGCCGCCAAGCATCATCCGGCCGGTTGAGCTTGCGCAGCGCCAGCCAGCCGGCCAGCCATTCGCTTTCGGTGTAGGCGACACGTTCGCCGAGCGAGCGCTCTGAAACCGACCGGCCAAGCGGGAAGGCCGCGTGGCGGGCCGCCAGCCGATAAGCGGTTTCGAAATTGCCGGCGCGCCAGGCCTTGCGAGCATAGTCCAGCCGTGCGCGCAGCCAGGTTTCCGGATCCAGCACCAGCCCGGGTGCCTGTGCATAGCCTGCCAGCAGCGCCTGTGCGCCTGCCAGATCGCCGTTGCGCGCCATCCAGTTCGCCCTGTCCAGCACCAGCCCGGCATCGTCGCGCAACGCCGCCGGCATACCCGCCAGCCGGTTGCTCGCATCGCCGCTGTTCAGCCGCAGCGCGATGCGAGCGAGCATCCATAGCCGATGGTCCATATCGAGTTTGGGCAGCAACCGGGCAGCAGCGGTGGTTTGCCCCGACCACAGCAGCCGATCGGCGCGGGACAGATGATCGCCCAGCGTCAGGCTATTGCCGAAACGAGCCAGCAACTGTGTCTCGGCAAGCGGGTCCAGACCCGCTGAATCCCAGGCATCGCGTGCCATGGCAATCGACTCCGGTACGCGCCCGACCGTCTGCAAGGCCTCGGCAAAACGCAGCTTGGCTTGGGCCGAGAGCGGTGGGAAGCGCGTGAAAAAGGCAACGCGATCCGGTGCGGCAACGCTGTCATCGATCAGTTTTTCGGCCTGCCGGCGGATGACGAGGCTTTGCGGCCAATCGGGGTAGGACCGCAGGAACAGGGCATATTCGGCGAAGCTCCCCTTATAGGCATCGCGGCGCAAGCGATCCCAGCTGACGACGGCTTCCAGCGCCGGCACTGGTGCAACGCCAACCAGCGGTGAGCCTGAAAACCCCGAAAAACGGCCCGCCGCATTGTCCGCAAGCCGCGCCTGATAGAGGCTGCGCGCGGCTTCGCTCAATTGTGCCCGTGCCGGTATCGCGCTGCCGGCCAGCGCCAACACCAGAAACAAGACTTTGCTGGACAATATGCGTCCCCGCTCCATATCACTCTCACACCACAATCGACTGCCCCAGGGCATAGGCGGTTGCGGCGCCGGGGTGAAGGCCCGCGGAGGCAAAGGTTTGAGGAATCGCTAGTGGACGGCTTGATTTTACAGGGTTCGATCCCGGCGCTGGTGACTCCGTTTCGCGATGGCGGGCTTGATCTGAATTCGTTCGACGCGTTCCTGGAATGGCAGATCGCCGAAGGCACGAGCGGGCTTGTGCCCTGTGGCACCACGGGTGAATCGCCAACGCTCAGCCATCCGGAACATTATGCCGTCATCACCCGCACTGTGCAGGTCGCGGCCGGGCGCGTGCCGGTCATCGCCGGCTGTGGTTCCAACGATACTGCCACCGCCATCGCCCATATGCGCCATGCCGAATCCGCCGGCGCCGATGCGGCGCTCATCGTCGTGCCTTATTATAACAAGCCATCGCAGGCCGGATTGATTGCGCATTTCACCGCGCTCGCCGCCGCTTCGAAGCTGCCGATCATCATCTACAATATCCCCGGCCGATCGGTTGCCGACATGACCACCGAGACTATGGCGAGCCTTTCCAAACTGCCGACGGTGATCGGGGTGAAGGACGCCACCGGCAATCTGGCGCGCGTTTCGGCGCAGCGCGAGGCGTGCGGCCCGGATTTCATCCAGCTTTCGGGCAATGATGACATGGCGCTTGGTTTCAACGCCATGGGCGGCGTCGGGGCGATATCGGTCACCGCCAATGTCGCGCCAAGACTGTGCGCGCAATTTCAGGCAGCAACGCTGGCGGGGGATTTTCGCACCGCGCTGGCCATCAACGATCGGCTGTACCCGCTGCACGCCGCGCTGTTCACGGACGCCAGCCCCGGCCCAACGAAATATGCGCTGGCAAGGCTTGGCAAGATGGCAGCGGAAGTGCGCCTGCCGATCTGCGAACCGTCTGACGCGTCCAAGGCCGCCGTCGATGCGGCGCTGATACATGCCGGGCTCGTCTGATGGCCAGACCAAGGCAAGAAACGGTGAAGGTGAAAACCGTCGCCGAAAACCGGCGGGCGCGGTACGAATATTTCATCGAGGACGTGGTAGAGGCCGGCATTGCGCTCGCCGGCACCGAGGTAAAGGCGCTGCGCCAGGGCGAAGGCTCGATCGCCGAATCCTATGCCGAACTGAAGGATGGCCAGATGTGGCTGGTCAACGCCAATATCCCGGAATTCAGCCATGGCAACCGGTTCAACCACGAACCCAAGCGGCCGCGCAAACTGTTGTTGCACGAACGCCAGATTGAAAAAATGGGCAATGCGGTCGCCCGGCAGGGAATGACTCTGGTGCCCTTGTCGATCTATTTCAATGATCGCGGCCGCGCCAAGGTCGAACTCGCGCTGGGCAAGGGCAAGAAGCTCCATGATAAGCGCGAAACCGAGCGCGACCGCGATTGGAAGCGGGACGCCGCGCGGATCATGCGGGATCGAGGCTGATGAGCGACGAAGGTGAGAACGAGCGCACGCTGGAGGATGGCATCAAGGCCAAGCTGGTTTCGGTCAAGCAGGCCTGGGCCCGTGCCGGCCGGCTGCTGACCGGCACCACCGATGAAGCGCATGCGAACCGACTGCCACCCGGCCAAAGGCTGGTGACCAATTGGCCAGTGCTGGATCTTGGCATCCAGCCCGATGTGCCGCGTTCCGATTGGCGCCTGGCTGTGGATGGTTTGGTCGTCAACCCGATCAACTGGAGCTGGAACACGCTGCTCGAACAGCCGCAGTTCGAAGATGTGTCCGACATGCATTGCGTGACCCAATGGTCGCGCTTCGACAACCGCTGGCAGGGGGTATCGACCCAGCATCTGCTGTCTGTCGTGCAACCATTGCCGCAGGCCAACCATGTCATCCTGCATGGCTATGACGGCTATATCACCAACGTCCGCCTCGATCATTTTGCCGAGGAAGATTGCCTGCTTGCCCATAGCCATGATGGCGAACCGATTTCTCGCGAACATGGCGGGCCGGTCCGGGCGATCATCCCGCGCTGGTATCTGTGGAAATCGGCCAAATGGCTGAAGCGCATCGAAATCACCGCCTCTGACCAGCCCGGTTTCTGGGAAACCCGCGGCTATCACAATGAAGGCGATCCCTGGACGGAGCAGCGCTACGGTTGAGCCGGTCGCCTCCTCGCCGCTCGCAACCGGCTGGCCAGCGCCTTATGCGGAGGCGGGCGCCAGCCCCTGGGTCGGCACGCTTTTGATGGCGCTGCCGCTGGCAATGGCGGTGCTGTCCCCAACAGGGCGCGTCCTGGTTAGCAACGACGCACTGCGCGCCACGGCTGGCGCCGGCTGCCGACCCGGCATTCGCCCGGAATCGCTGTTTGTCGACGATGATGCCGCCATGGTCGCCAGCGCTGTGACCAACGCAATCGAAGGCCATGGCAGTGTCGAGGTGCGGGTGGCTCTACGCAGCCGACCTGATGAAAAGCAGATCGTCACCATCACCAATGTGCCGCCGGGGCTGGGCGTCGCCGGCCTGCTCGCGATGCGCGATATCCGTGATCAGCTGAAACTGGAGGCGCAGGTAGCGGCCGCCACGCGGATGCAGGCCGTGGGCCAACTCGCCGGCGGCGTCGCACATGATTTCAACAATATACTGACGGCGGTGCTGGGGCTGGCCGATCAGCTTCTCGATCGGCACCCCGCGGGCGACCCCGATCATCAGGAACTCGACGAGATACGCAAGAACGGGCAGCGCGCGGCGGCGCTTGTTGCGCAATTGCTGGCGTTCGCGCGGCAGCAACCGCAACGCCAACAGGTGCTGGACCTGGTGCCGCTGGTATCCGCGCTGCGGCCGTTGCTGTCCCAGCTACTGGGCAAGGGCATTGACCTGCGCATCGACGGCGGGCAATTGCGCTTCGCTGTCCGCGCCGATCCGGGCCAGATCGAACAGGTCATCGTCAATCTCGCCGTCAATGCCCGGGATGCGATGGGCGGCAGCGGTATCCTTGCGATCAGGCTCGCCGATGTTGCCGGCGCCGATATCCTGGCGCTCGGTCATCCGATCATGCCGCGCGTCGATCATATCGCCATTGAAGTGTCCGATACCGGCACCGGTATCGCGCCTGCCATCGCAGGAAAGATTTTCGAACCGTTCTTCACCACCAAGCCGATGGGGCAGGGGACCGGGCTGGGCCTTTCCACCGTTTATGGCATCGTCAAGCAAAGCGGCGGCTATATCTTTACGCGGCCGGCAGCGGGCGGTGCCGGGACGATCTTCAGTGTATACCTTCCCGCCGTCGCCCGGCCGCAACACCCGATTGCCCCGAATGCGCCACCGCCACCCGCACCGGCAGCAGCGCTTTTGGGCAAGCAGCGCCTGCTGCTGGTTGAAGATGATTCGGCTGTGCGGATGATTCTGGAACGCGGCCTGCGCCGAAACGGGCTTGATGTGACAAGCGCCGCCGATGGCGCGACGGCGCTTGGAATCCTCGATGCCGATGGTGAATTCGATGTGCTGGTGTCTGACATCATGATGCCAGGCATCGACGGCGTGGAGCTTGCATCGCGCGCCGCCATCGGCCGCCCGTCTCTGGGCGTCGTGTTGATGTCAGGCTTTGCCGAACCACCGCTGCACCGGGCTGCCGATGCCCAGGGCGTGCAATTCGTTTCCAAGCCATTTGCGCTCGCCGACCTGATTGCCGCAATCGCGATTGCCGCCGACTCCGGCGCCCGAAAGCGTGAACAATAACCCGATGAGATAAATATTCGTTCCACTCTTGTTCTTATAGAACAAAGAAGGTACGAATGCTGCATTGACGTGATGTGGCAGACGGCTAGGAAGGGACGACGATCATGGCAGCGGCATTGAAGGTGGTAGACGGCGGCATGGACAGGCAAAAGGCATTGGAAGCGGCCCTGGCACAGATTGACCGGGCGTTCGGCAAGGGCTCGGTCATGAGACTGGGCTCACGCGAAACGATGGAGGTCGAAGCGATCTCCTCTGGCTCGCTGGGCCTTGATATTGCGTTGGGCATCGGCGGACTGCCGCGCGGTCGGGTCATCGAAATCTATGGCCCGGAAAGCTCGGGCAAGACGACATTGGCACTCCATGCCATCGCCGAAGCGCAAAAGGGCGGCGGCACGGCGGCTTTTGTCGATGCCGAACACGCGCTCGACCCAGCCTATGCCAAAAAGCTGGGCGTCAATATCGATGAATTGATCGTCTCACAGCCCGATACTGGTGAACAGGCGCTGGAAATCGTTGATACGCTCGTCCGGTCGAACGCCATCGATGTGCTGGTTATCGATTCGGTCGCCGCGCTGGTGCCTCGCGCTGAAATCGAGGGCGAAATGGGCGACAGCCATGTCGGCTTGCAGGCCCGGCTGATGAGCCAGTCGTTGCGCAAGCTGACCGGCTCGATCAGCCGGTCGCGTTGCATGGTGATCTTCATCAACCAGCTGCGCATGAAGATCGGTGTCATGTATGGCAACCCGGAAACCACCACTGGCGGCAACGCGCTGAAATTCTATGCTTCGGTGCGCCTCGACATTCGCCGCACCGGACAGATCAAGGACAGGGATGAAGTCGTCGGCAACACCACTCGGGTGAAGGTCGTCAAAAACAAGGTCGCCCCGCCGTTCAAGCAGGTCGAATTCGACATCATGTATGGCGAAGGCATCTCCAAGCTCGGCGAAATCCTCGATCTTGGCGTCAAGGCCGGTGTCGTCGATAAATCTGGCGCCTGGTTCAGCCATGATTCGGTTCGGATTGGCCAAGGCCGCGAGAACGCCAAGAAATATCTTAAGGAACATCCCGAAATGGCCGGAAAGATCGAAAAGGCCATTCGGGACAATGCGACCGGGATTTCGGAAGCCTTGCTGGTGGGCCCCGATGCCGATGATGGCGACAGTGACGGGGCGGAATAGTCGCGCTTCATGCTTGTTCGCCATCCGGTACCGATCGTTGCCGGATGGCGGTTAGCGCCTTCGGAATATGGGTTGGACAACAATCTTCCGACATTGTCGGCAAGATTGCCTGATCAAGCCCATTGACCGTTCAATCATAATCGGTCGAACGTGATTGGATGAAATCCAACCACTATGATCTCGTTGTCATCGGCGGCGGCGCAGCCGGATTGGTGACGTCGGGCGGCGCAGCGCAACTCGGCGCCCGGACCTTGCTGATCGAACGGCACAAGCTTGGTGGTGAGTGTCTTTACACTGGCTGTGTCCCTTCGAAGGCGCTGATCGCCGCTGGTGCCGATGCACGCGGTGGAAAGCCTGTGCATTGGGCCGATGCCCGCGCCGCAGTGCAGCGCGCCATCGCTACCATCGAACCGCATGATTCCGCCGAACGCTTTCAAGGCTTCGGCGTTGAAGTGATGTTTGGACACGCCAATTTCACCGGCAAGGATCGGCTGACGATTGGCGACCGCGAAATCACGGCTCGGCGGTTCGTGGTCGCGACTGGTTCCGATCCCGCACTGCCGCCGATACCGGGCCTGGCTGCGCTGCCATTTCACACCAACGAAACAATTTTCGATCTGGCTGAGCGCCCCGATCATTTGCTTGTCATCGGCGGCGGGGTGATTGGCTGTGAGCTTTCCCAGGCATTCGCGCGGCTGGGCGCCCGGGTAACGCTGGTCGATGTCGGGCCATTATTGCCCAATGATGATCCCGACGCCGTTGCCGTCGTGCGGACGCAGTTGGTCACTGATGGCGTTGTCCTTTTTGAAAACGCACGGATTGTCGCTGCCGCCGGTGAAACCGGCGCACTCAGCCTGACCCTGGCCGACGGCACAAGATTGGCCGGCAGCCACTTGCTCGTCGCCACCGGTCGCGCCGCGCGCACCAAAGGGTTCGGCCTTGACCTCGCAGGGGTCGATTTTTCGCCGCGCGGGATCGCTGTCGACAAACATCTGCGCACCTCCAACCGCCGAATTTACGCCATCGGCGATTGCCGCGATGGCCCGCGATTCACTCATGCCGCCGACCAGGACGCCCGCACCGTCATCCAGAACGCTTTGTTCCCGTTTGCCAAAAAAACGGATTACAGCGCGCTGCCGGCGGCGATCTTTACCGATCCGGAACTGGCGCAGGTTGGCCTGACCGAACCAAAGGCCCGCGCCACCCACCCCAATGTCCAGGTTTTCCGGCACGATTTCGACCATAATGATCGGTCGGTAACCGAAGGCGACGTGCGCGGCTTTGTTAAGATCATGGCACTCGGCAACCGGGTGATCGGCGTTACCATTGTCGGCGCCCATGCCGGCGAATTGCTGGCGCTCGCCAGTTTCGCTGTTAGCGGAAAGCTGTCCCTTTCCGATCTTGCAGCGCAGACCTTTGCCTATCCAACGCTGTCGGAAGCGCTGCGCTTTGCCGCCGAACAGCCGGGACAGGCGCGGCTGTTCACACCAACAATGCGGCGTATAACCGGGCTGTTCCAGAAATTACCCTGACATCCGTTGACCCAGCGTCACCACATCCTCGAAAGTCCCAGCCTGTGAGCAATGACGACCAGATCGAATATTGGAACGGCAAGGCCGGGGAAACCTGGGCGCGGATGCAGGAGCGGATGGATCGGACGCTGACGCCGGTTACATCGGCACTGCTATCGCTGGCGTCGCCGCAACCGGGCGAACATGTGCTCGATATCGGCTGCGGCACCGGCGAAACCAGCCTCGCACTTTCCGGCGCCGTGGGTGAGGCGGGCACGGTTCTTGGCCTTGATGTGTCCGAACCGATGCTGGCCCGCGCCCGCGAACGCGCCGAGGAACTGGTCAACGACGCCGAGTTCCGCGCCGCAGATGCGGCAACATTCGTTGACGATGATGACTTCGATCTGCTGGTTTCACGATTCGGTGTGATGTTCTTCAACGATCCCACGGCCGCTTTCGCCAATCTCCACGCCCGCGCCGCCACTACCGGCCGCTTGTGCTTCGCCTGCTGGCAAAAGCCATCCGACAATTTGTGGGCGACGCTACCTATGCAGACGTTGGCGGATCTTTTGCCGCCGATGCCGCCGTCCGATCCATTGGCGCCCGGACCATTCGCCTTTGCCGACCCCGAGCGTGTGCATCAAATTCTGACGGCGGCGGGCTGGCAGGATATCGAAATCCAAGGGATGCCGTTCACCATGATCGTGGGCGAAGGCGAAGACCCGATTGCTGCGGCCGTGCATTTCAACCTGCGCATCGGGCCTGCCGCACGCGCTATCCGCGATGCCGGGCCGGACGTCGATGCGCCGGCCAAGGCGGCGCTGGCCAAGTCGCTTGCGGCCTATCTGGTCGATGGCAGGGTCGGGCTTCCCGGCGCGGTCTGGCTGGTTTCGGCGCGGGCATGATCGACCGATTTGTCGCTGGCGCTTGAGCAACGCCCTGCGCTCGCCTAAGTCCTGCACCATGACATCCAGCAACGATATTCGCCGCAGCTTCCTCGATCATTTCGGTCGGGCGGGGCATCGTGTCGTGCCTTCGGCGCCGCTCGTCCCGCAAAATGATCCGACGTTGATGTTCGTCAACGCCGGCATGGTTCCCTTCAAGAACGTCTTCACCGGGCTTGAAACGCGGCCGTATACGACTGCTGCCTCATCCCAGAAATGCGTTCGCGCCGGTGGCAAACATAATGATCTGGACAATGTCGGCTATACCGCGCGGCACCATACCTTTTTCGAAATGCTGGGTAATTTCTCGTTCGGCGATTATTTCAAACCCGTGGCGATCGAGCACGCCTGGACGTTGCTGACGAGGGAATGGGGTATCGATCCCGACCGCCTGACGGTTACGGTCTACCACACCGACGATGAAGCCGCCGCGCTTTGGAAAAAGATCGCCGGCCTGCCCGAAGACCGCATCATCCGCATCGCGACCAATGACAATTTCTGGTCAATGGGCGATACCGGGCCCTGCGGCCCGTGCAGCGAAATTTTCTACGATCATGGCGACCACATTACCGGTGGCCCACCCGGCAGCCCCGATGAGGATGGCGACCGGTTCGTCGAAATCTGGAACCTGGTGTTCATGCAATATGAGCAGGTCGATGCGGCAACGCGGCTCGATCTGCCGCGTCCCTCCATCGACACCGGCATGGGCCTGGAACGCATCGCCGCAGTATTGCAGGGTGTGCATGACAATTACGATACCGACGTTTTCAAGACGCTGATTGCCGCCAGCGAGGATCGCACGGGACCGGCCGGCAACCGCGAACAGGTCGCCTCCCACCGCATCATCGCCGATCATTTACGTTCCAGCGGTTTTCTGGTGGCCGATGGGGTGCTGCCAGCGAACGAGGGCAGGGGCTATGTCCTGCGCCGTATCATGCGCCGCGCCATGCGCCACGCGCATTTGCTCGGCGCCAAGGATCCGTTGATGCACCAACTGGTGCCGGCGCTGGTCAGCACCATGGGCGCCGCATATCCCGAACTGGTTCGCGCGCAACCGCTCATCGAGGAAACACTGAAGCTGGAGGAAACCCGTTTCCGCCAGACGCTGGAGCGTGGTCTGGGCCTTTTGGACGAAGCGACAGCACGGCTCGCACCCGGTGTGACGTTGCCCGGCGATGTCGCGTTCAAGCTTTATGACACGTTCGGCTTCCCCTATGATCTGACCGAGGACGCATTGCGGGCGCAAGGCCGCGCCGTCGATCGCGCCGGCTTTGACCTGGCGATGGCCGAGCAAAAGCGCGCGGCGCGTGCCGCCTGGACCGGGTCCGGCGCCCGCGCATCCGATACCGTTTGGTTCGACATTGCCGAAGCCAGCGGATCAACCGAATTTGTCGGCTATGCCAGCGTGAAGGCGCAGGGCCAGGTCGTGGCGCTGGTCCGCGATGGGGTGCAGGTAGCGACCGCCAACGTGGGCGATCCGGTCGACATCATTCTCAATCAGACGGTCTTTTACGGCGAATCGGGTGGCCAGGCGGGTGATTCCGGGCGCATCAGCGGCGATGGCGGTCTGGTAGTATCTGTTGCCGATACATCCAAACCGCTCGGCAAGTTGATCGTTCATCACGGCAAGATCGAGAGCGGTTCAATATCGGTCGGTGACACGGTTGCTCTCATGGTCGATGGTGAAAAGCGCACGAAATTGCGCGCCAATCATTCGGCAACGCACCTGTTACATGCGGCTTTGCGCAATCGCCTCGGCGGCCATGTCACGCAAAAGGGTTCGCTTGTCGCCGCCGACCGGCTTCGCTTCGATTTCAGCCAACCGCGCCCGATGACGCCGGCGGACATTGCGGCGGTGGAAGCCGAGGTAAACGCGCAGATTCGCGGCAACCGACCGGTGAACACCCGCCTGATGACCCCCGATGCCGCCATCGAAGCCGGCGCCCTTGCGCTGTTCGGTGAAAAATATGGCGAGGAAGTGCGCGTGCTGTCGATGGGCGGCGATGACGAGGCGATTTATTCGACCGAATTGTGCGGCGGCACCCACGTCGGCGCGCTCGGCGATATCGGGCTGTTCGTGATCACCTCCGAAAGCGGCGTGTCGTCTGGCGTTCGCCGCATCGAGGCGTTGACGGGCGAGGCTGCGCGGCACTGGCTGAACGACAAGCGCGAAACACTCGCCGCCGTGGAAGAAATCCTGGGCGGCGGCAACGATGCAGTCGGGCGGGCGAAGGCGCTGCGCGATGACCGGAAGCGGCTCGAGCGCGAGCTCGCCGATACCAAAAAGGCGCTGGCGCTGGCTGGCCCGGCGGTTGGCGGCGCTGCTGCGGCGGAAAGCGTCGGCGGGGTCGGCTTTATCGGACAGGTTCTGGAGGGGCTTGATCCAAAAAGCCTGCGTGGCCTGATCGACGAGGCGAAAACAAATCTCGGCTCCGGTGTTGCCGTGCTCGTCGCCGTGAATGATGGCCGCGCCTCCGTTGCGGTAGGCGTGACCGATGATCTGAAGAGTGTACGCTCGGCCGTGGACTATGTCCGCATCGCATCGGCGGCGCTGGGCGGGCAGGGCGGTGGTGGCCGCCCGGATTTCGCCCAGGCCGGCGGCCCGGATGCTGCGCGGGCAAACGATGCGGTGGCGGCGGTGCGCGCCGCTCTTGCTGCCCCCGCCGCTGTTGGCGAAAAGGTCAGCTGAAATCAGCCATCAGGCTTGGCGACCTGCGGCTTTGCGTGGCGCCTCGATCGGCTCACCCGGGGTCGGGAGTCGCTGCCGGTCTGGATCATGTTGCGCAATTCGGCGCGCTTTTCGTGGATGGAGGCGATCACCGGCCCCATCGGCACGCCGAGATCGACCAGCACCGCTTCGGCAAGTTGCAGGCTCGATTCAACCGTTTCCGGCACAGCGTCGCTAACGCCAAGGGCGTAAAGCCGCGCCGCATGGTCGGAGTCGCGGGCGCGCGCGACGACGCATAGTTCCGGATGCAGGTCCCGAATGCGCCCGACCAGCGTTTCAAGACTGTGCGGGGCATCGATGGTCAACACGACGGCGCTCGCCGTATCAAGACCCAGCGCATCCAGCAGTTCGGGCCGCCGGGCATCGCCATAAACGACCGGGATACCGGTACGGGCCAATCGCGCAACTTCATCGGGATCGCTGTCGATGGCGACATAGGGCTTGCCATGTGATTCCAACATGGTCGCGACGAGCCGGCCAACCCGGCCAAAGCCGATGATGATCGTACGGCCGGAGGCGGGTTCGATACCCGGATCGATGGCGTCGCGACCGGCACCGAAGTGGCCCTCCAGTCGTTGCCCTATCAAGCCCAGCAGCGGCGCGATGGCCAGCGAAAAACCGGTAATCAAAAGCGCTGTATCGGCGGCAGCGCCATCGGTCAGGCCGACAGCGCTCGCCGTGCCGAGCAGGATCAGGCTGGTTTCCGATGGCGCTGCCAGCAACAGTGACACATGGCTGGCGATGCCGTTGCCAAGCCCGGACAGCCGCAGCAGCCCAGCCATGACCAGCGCCTTTACAGCGCAAACGGCGATGACGCCGCCAATGATGAGAACCGGTTGCGCGGCAACGGCAGAGAGATCGAGCCGCATGCCGATCCAGATCAGGAACACGCCCAGCAGCAAGCCCTGAAAGGGTGCAATCGCCGCTTCGACCTGGCGGCGATAATCAGTTTCGGCGATCATCAGGCCGGCGACCAGCGCGCCGACAGCGGGCGACAGGCCGGCACTTGCGGTAATGACCGTGCTCAGGATGAGGACGACCAGTGCCGCCGCGAGGAAAAGCTCAGGCCGCCGGGTTCGCGCCGCCTGCAGGAACAGAGGTGGCAGCAATAGCCGGCCAGCGACCACGATAACGCCGATGGCGAGCAGGCTGGTGGCAATGCTCGCGGCGAACCCGCCGCGCGCAGCGCCCGCCGTCAACAGCAGCAGGATCGGTGCAATGGCGATGTCCTGGAATAACAGGATACCGAAGGCGGTGCGGCCGGCGTGGCTGCTCATCCGGCCACTGGCGCTCAACATCTGCAACCCGACCGCCGTCGAGGAAAGGGCTAGCGCAAGTGCAAGCGTGACGGTGACGCTGCTGCTGAGCCCGAATGGGATCAACAACAGCCCCAGCGCGATACTGCACAGGGCGAGTTGGGCGGCGCCAAGCCCGAAGACCAGCCGGCGCATGGTGATCAATCTTTCGAACGAAAGCTCAAGCCCAAGCGCGAACAGCAGCAGTGCAACCCCCATTTCGGCCGGCGCGGCCAGCGCATCGGCATGTGAAATGGTAAAGCTGTCGATCCATGGCATCGTCGGGATCAGACTGCCCAAACCGCTGGGGCCGACCGCAATGCCGACGAGAATGAAGCCGACTACCGGCGAAATCCGCAGCGCCGCAAACGCCGGGATGACAAGCCCGGCGGCGCCAAGGACGACGACGATGTCCTTGAATACGGATGATTCGATTGGCAGGCTCATGGCGGCAACATCGCAGCTTTTGTCGCCAACGCCACCCGCTTCAGCCGGAATTGAGGTTATCGACGGATCGCTGTCGTTATCATCATGGGGCTTTGCACAGTCGAGCCGCCAGCAGGAGCCGACTTTTTTGAACGATAGCTCAGCGCTCTTGCAGGCGCGGCATCAGCTCGACGAAGTTGCAGGGACGGTGGCGGCTGTCGAGTTGGTCCTTCAATATGCCGTCCCAGCCATCTTTCACCGCCCCGGTGGAGCCAGGCAGGGCGAACAGATAAGTGCCGCGCGACACCCCGGCGCAGGCGCGAGATTGTACCGTCGAGGTACCAATCGACTGAAAGCTGAGCCAGCGAAACAACTCGCCAAAACCTGGGATGTCCTTCTCCTGTACCTGGGCCAGCGCTTCCGGCGTCACATCGCGGCCGGTCACGCCGGTGCCGCCGGTTGAAATCACGCAATCGACATGCGGATCATCGATCCAGCTGTTCATTTGCGCGACCAGGCTTGGCACATCATCCTTGACGATGGCGCGCGCTGCCAGAACATGGCCGGCTGCGGTCAACCGATCGACCAGCGTATCGCCCGAGCGATCATCGGCGGCGCTGCGCGTATCGGAAACGGTCAGCACGGCGATGCGGACAGGGAGAAACGTGCGGGCAGGGTCGATGGGCATCGGCAAAATCACTCCAGTCGACGGCCTCGTCGGGCATTTTGGCCGTATTGGATGATCCTATACCGAAACTGCCGCGATGGTGCGCGGGCGAATACGGCTATGAACCCGCCGTCACTTCCTCATCATCGACGCTAGGTACGGTCGGCACTGTCTGTACCGGGTGCGGCATGCCCCTGACGCCCGGGGCGCCTGGCATGCCTGGAAACTTTGGCCATAAATTCGCAGCGATAGCGTCCATGCTCGCCGGCTGTTCGCCATCGCGCAGCTGGTACATCCAGAAATTGCGCATGATGATTTCGACATAGGCGCGGGTCTCGCGAAACGGGATCGATTCGATGAACAGCAACGGGTCGCCGCGATCATCAAGACTGGTGTTCCAGCGCTGCACCGAACCGGGCCCGGCGTTATAGGCGGCGATGACCTTGGGCAACAGCCCGCCCGTGTAGCTCATGTCGCGCAACTGCTCGAGATAGGTCTGCCCAACTTCGATATTGAACGATGGATCGCCCATGTCGCCCGCGACGGCCGCAGCACTGAGCACGCCACCTGCGGCGCGAATCTGTGCCGCCACCTCACGGCCCGTCGCTGGCATCAGCTGCATGACGCCCTTGGCGCCGACATGCGACGTCGCCGATGTAATGAAGGTCGATTCCTGTAGCGCATGGGCAAAAACCAGGCTGCGATCCACGCGCCAGCCGCGCGCCGGTTCCCAATCAGGCGCCGGATAACGAGCCGAAAGCGGTGCCTCGATCCCCACCGGTGGCCGCACCGCAAGGCTGTATTGCGTCGCCGGCAGCCCAAGCCGGGCGGCGAGGCGCAGCAAGGCAGGATAGTCCGTTTCCGGCGCGGTTTGCGCCAGGAAGCGCAATTCCCGGTCACCCCGTCCGATCTGGCCGATCTCGATGAGCGCAGCAGCGCGTCGCGCGCCGGCCACTGTCTTCAGATGGTTCCAGTCGGCAGTGATGAAATCCGGCTCGGCCCAATCCTGCAGCGGCGCCAACCCCAGGCTGCGGCGGGCGAGCAGCCCATAAAAACTGTTCGGATATTTTGACGCAGTCTCCAGCCGCGGCGCCACCATGTCCGCATTGCCGGCGGCAAGATAAGCCCGGCTCGCCCAATAGGCAGCAGCGGCGGCCAGATCGTCCCGCGGCGCCTTTTTTGCAACCAGGTCAAAGGCGCGGGCCGCCACATCATATTGACCGGTGCGAAACGCCGCGAGACCAGCCCCCCAGGCGCCCAGCGCTGCATATTGGCCGAATCCGGCCGGGACACGGGAAGCCTCCAACCCCATGCGCAAGGCGCAATCATTATCATTCTGGCCATAGCAACTCCAGCCAATGCGCTGCGCCCATTGCGCCCGCGCCATTGGCGAAAGCTGGCTGGACACCGCGCGCCATTGCGCCTCCGCCTCTGCATTGCGATCTGCTGCGAGAAGTGGCTTGACGATACCGGCGGTTTGCACGTCGATCGGTCCGGCCTCGATACGCTGACGTGCGTAGCTGGCCGTGCTGAATGGCCGCACTGACGGCAACAGTGGCAGCGGCGCCGAATCGGCGCCGGGCAGCCGCGACGCGATTTGCGCCACGCGCTGCGCCTGTGGCAGGTCAGCATTGCTGCCAAGCCAGGCAGCAAGGTCTGCTCGTGTCAATTTGCCGGCGCCACGCGCGATGATCAGCTCGGCGCGCGCGGTCTCCCTCAACATGCCGTTGCCAACGGCGCCAAGTCCGGCTTCGGCCTGCCGATAGCGGCCGGCGTCGATATCACTGAAAACCCGCGCGTAGGTCAGCCTGTCGGCGTTGGACAATTGCCGCGGCACTGCCCGCTGCCGCGCCGTGATACCCGGTCGATCTGCGGTGACGGTCAACACAGAATCGCCCGGCGCACTTTCCGCCGTCAAGATCGGCGCGCGGGTTTCATATTTGGGACCCTGTCTGGCAGGGGCGACAGCGACGGCTTTAACGCCTTTGCCTGCCTTGACGGCTTTGGCCGGGTTCGATTTGCCGCGATCCGATTTCGCCAGCTTGGCAGATTTGCCTTTCGTCGATTTAGCCACTTTGCCCGATTTACCGGGCTTGGCTGTGACAGCATGGGCTTTGGCTGCAGCATGCGGCTTCGACAAGCCGGGGGCCGGAGCGGCCAGCGCCAACACGAGCGCCAAAAGTGCCAGGCGTCTCACGCGACGTTCCCCGAAAGGCGCGCCTCGAAATTCTGCAAGTCTGCCCAGGCGTGCCGTTTGTGATCCGGCTGCGCCAACAGCGTGCGCGGATGAAATGTTGCCAGCATCGGCACGCCGCCAACATCGCGCCACGTGCCGCGTATCGAGCCCATGCCGCGCACCGGCCCGGCAAGCGCCGCGGCACGCTCCCCGAACGCCAGCAACAGACGCGGCGAAGCCAAGGCCAGCGCTCGCGCTACAAAAGGTGCAAACTCGGCCAATTGGGCCTCCCGCGGCGGGCCATTGTCCAACGTCGGCCATGGCAGCAGGTTGATGATGCCGTGATCCTCGACACCCAACCCTATTGCGGCGAGCATCCGGGTCCGCAGCCGCGCAGCCTCGCTTTCCGGCGCTTCGGGCTGCTCGCCGATGATCAGCACACCGCTTTCGATCGCGCCGGAAAAAGGTTGCGGTGCTGCATCGACGCGGCACAGGCCATGGTTGAACGCCGCAATCGCTGTCACCAGGTCCGTTAGTGTCGCGGCGCCATCCGCCGCCGCGACTACCAAGGCTGTGGCTCGCGGTGCACCAGCAGCCGCAGGCGCTCGCACCGCCGACGCGGCCCGCTCCGGCAAGCCAGACTTCGCGAGCGCGCCCGGCGCCGGCGCCGCTGCCAGCCAGTTGTGCGGGGCAGCATCGACCAGCACATCGACACCCGCACCAGCAAGCCAGGCCAACGCAGCGACATCGGCCGAAACATGCGATTGATCGGTGGTGTTCAAATTCACGACTTCCTTTTGCGACGACCTTACCACTGGTCAACCCGCATTGGCTTCCGTATCTGTTGAAAATCTGTTGAACCATGGCAAAGCCGCGACGCGCCGTTGGTTGATCGATACGGCATGGCGTGCGTCGGCCGGGGGGACAAGGCGACAAGGCTACAAGGCAGCGCGAAAAGGTAGCGCGACATTTCAAGGCGAGACGAAAAATGACCCGTGAATCGATGCCCTATGATCTGGTGATTGTCGGCGGCGGCCCCGCCGGGCTGGCGGCCGCCATCCGCGCCAAACAGCTTGCCGCCGAAAAAGGCATCGAACTTGGCGTCTGCATCCTCGAAAAAGGCTCGGAGATCGGCGCGCACATCCTGTCGGGCGCCGTGGTCGATCCGCGCGCGCTGGAGGAACTGCTCCCCAACTGGCGTGATCTCGACAGTCCGATGACGGTCCCGGTGACCGAGAACCACCACTGGATCCTCAGCGAAACCAAGAAATATGAATTCCCGCATGGCCTGATGCCGCCATTCATGAACAACAAGGGATGCTACACGGTTTCGCTTGGCAATCTGTGCCGCTGGCTGGCTGGCCAGGCCGAGGCGCTGGGCGTTGAGATCTTCCCGGGCTTTGCTGCCGCCGAAATCCTTTACAATGATGATGGCTCGGTAAAGGGCGTCGCCACCGGCGACATGGGCGTTGCCCGCGATGGCAGCCACAAAGACAGCTACCAGCCCGGCCTTGAGCTCCACGCCAAATACACCTTCTTTGCCGAAGGCGTGCGCGGTCATCTGTCGAAACAGCTGATCGCCCGCTACGACCTCGACAAGGATTGCAGCCCGCAAATCTATGGCATCGGCCTGAAGGAACTGTGGGATATTCCGGCCGACAAGCATGTGCCGGGCAAGGTGCTGCATACCCAAGGCTGGCCGCTCGGCGATGCCAATGGTGGTGGTTTTCTCTATCATCAGGCCAATGGCCAGGTGGCGCTCGGCTTTTCGGTCTGGCTCAACTATTCAAATCCCTATCTGTCGCCATTCGATGAATTTCAGCGCTGGAAGACCCACCCTGCGATCCGTGATTTCCTGGAAGGTGGTCGCCGCGTTTCCTATGGCGCGCGGGCGATCAGCGATGGCGGCTGGCAATCGGTGCCGAAACTTACCTTCCCCGGGGGCGCGCTCGTCGGTTGTGCCGCGGGCTTCCTCAACGTGCCGCGCATCAAGGGCAGCCATACCGCAATGAAGACCGGCATGATGGCCGCCGAGGCCGCAGTCGACGCCATCACAGAGCAGCGTAGCGGCGATGAACTTGTCGCCTATGGCGCAGCCTACAAGAAAAGCTGGGTCTATGATGAATTGAAGATGGTGCGCAACACGCTGCCCGCCGTCGAAAAATTCGGCAATGTCGTTGGCACCGGCATCGCCGGCGTGCTCATGTGGGCGGAATATCTTGGCTATGAAATGCCATTCACCTTCAAGAACCACCCGGATTACAAGTCGCTGAAAAAGAAGACCAACGCCAGCCCCATCGAATACCCCAAACCCGATGGCATCATCAGTTTCGACAAGCTGTCCAGCGTATTCCTGTCAAACACCAACCATGAGGAGGATCAACCGGTCCACCTCAAGCTGGCGGATCCGGCGATCCCCATCCTCGTCAACCTGCCCGAATATGATGAACCGGCGCAGCGTTATTGCCCGGCGGGAGTCTATGAAATCGTCGGCCAGGACATTGGCGAGCCGCGTTTCCAGATCAACGCGCAAAACTGCGTCCATTGCAAAACCTGTGACATCAAGGACCCGTCGCAGAATATCACCTGGGTCGTGCCAGAAGGTGGCGGCGGCCCGAATTACCCCAATATGTAGGGCAGGGCCGAGAGGCGCCTGGGCGCCGCCACGATTTGGGGGCTGCGATACGAGACCGCACCACTCGACTTCGCCGGGTTTCCGGGTCACTCTGCTGCCATGTTCATTACCCGGCTTCTCCCTGCTATCGCGCTAGTGGCGGCCACCGCTTCGGCTGCCCCCGCTGCGCCCCGTGTTACCAGCCTCGATGCGCCGGATTCGGCACTGCACGGCTATGTATTGGGCCGGTTTGCTGCCGATGATGACGAACTGGGGCGCGCCGCTCGCTATTTCGATGCCGCGCGCGCCATCGACCCAGGCCGGCCGGCACTAACCCGCCGCGCCTTTGACCTCGCGGTTGCATCGGGTGACCAGTTGCGTGCGGCAAACCTTGCCCGCGACCTTGCCGCCGCTGGCCAGGCAGATTCCGATATCGCGCTGGTCCGCCTGTCCGATGCGATCCTGCGCAAGGATTGGAAAGCCGCCGAAATGGCACGCACCGGTATAGCCAGCGCTGGCTATGCGGTCGTCGTCGCCCCCATTGTAGATGCCTGGATCCTGTTTGGGCGGGGCAACCACAAGGCCGCTTTGGCGAAACTCGATTTATCGGCTTTCAGCGGCTTTGCGCGGTCTTATGTGGCCGAAACGCGCGCCCATATGCTCGCTGCGGATGGCCAATGGGCGGCCGCCGCCACCGCCTATAGCGAACTCTACGCCGGCACCGGCAACGGCATCAGCTTCCTGCGCGCCGGTGAGGCGGACGCTCGTGCCATGAACGGTGATCGCGCCGGCGCGCTGGCGCTGTTGTCCGGCAATGACATGACCGTGGCTGCAGCCCGCCTGCGGCTGGAACAGGGCAAGCGCATCGGCGCGCTCGCCCCGGATCCGCGTCGGGCTATCGGCTGGATGATGTCGCGGCTGGCCTCCGATCTTTCCCGCGACAAGCCCGTCCCCCTGGCGCTGCTGTTTGCGCGCGTGGGCACGTTCCTGGCGCCCGATGTCGCGGCGACGTGGATGATCTGCGGCGATGTGCTGGCGCGCAGCGGGCAGCGCGAATCGTCGTTGCTGGCCTATGCCCATGTGCCGGCAGCGGACGCGCTTTCCGAAGCCGCAACGGCACGCAAGTCCGAAGTACTGCAGTTGTTGGGGCGCGACCGCGATGCCGGAACGGTATTGCTCGCGGCAACCGAAGCGCCGGGCGCCGATGCAACGGATTGGACGCGCCTGGCTGACTGGCACCGCCGCAACGACCGGTTTCTTGATGCGGCAGCCGGCTATTCCCGCGCCATCGCGCTCGTCGGTGCCGACGCGCCATGGAGTCTCTATTTCCTGCGCGGCAGCATGAGCGAACGCGCCGGCAATTGGGCCGCCGCAGAGCCCGATTTGCGCACCGCCCTCGCCAAATCATCGGGCGATCCGATCGTGCTCAACTACCTTGGCTATTCGCTGCTCGATCGCAAGATCAACACCACCGAGGCCGTGGGATTGATCGAGCGTGCCGCGATGCTGCGACCCGGCGATGGCGGCGTGATCGATTCGCTGGGCTGGAGCCAGTATCGGCAGGGCAATTTCCGGGACGCCGTGGCCACGCTGGAACGCGCCGTTGCGCTTGAGTCAACCGACCCGACCGTGACCGACCATCTGGGTGACGCCTATTGGCGGGTCGGCCGCCGAATCGAAGCACGTTTTCGCTGGCGCGCGGCGCGTGATCTCGATCCCGATGAAAAGCTCAAGCGCGCTTTGACCGCAAAGCTCGATTTTGGACTGGATGCGGCGCTGGCAATGGCCGAGACTACCGCGCACTAGGCCGTGGCGCAGGCTGGGCCTTGCTTATCGCCGCGGTGACGGCGAAAGCGTTGCCCCAGATGATCGAACATGCCCCGGCAAAAGTGAATTTGGCGCTGCACCTGCGGCGGCGGCGGCCCGATGGGTTTCACGAGCTTGAAACCGTCTTCGCTTTCACCCGTTTCGGCGACACTTTGGCAGTTGCGGCCGCCGATGCGCTATCGCTCAATGTAACCGGACCATTTGCAGCCGCGGCAGGGCAGGGCAGCGACAATCTTGTGCTGCGTGCCGCCCGCGCGCTGGCCGATGCGGCCGGGATCGAGGCGAAAGCTGCGCTGACGCTCGAAAAGCACATCCCCGTCGCGGCCGGCCTCGGCGGCGGATCGGCCGATGCGGGAGCGACCTTGCGCCTGCTGAACCGATTCTGGGGCCTTGACTGGCCGGAAAGCCGGCTGCTCGCCATCGGCGACATGCTTGGTTCGGACGTGCCCGCCTGTGTTGCCTCGCGGACCTGCTTTGGCACGGGTCGCGGCGAAACGCTTTCGAACTGGCCCAGCTCGCTCACCGGCATACCCATACTGCTGGTAAATCCGGGCATTGCTGTCGCGACCGGGCCGGTGTTTGCTGGTTGGGACGGTATCGATCACGGGCCGATCGAGCCAGGCGCGGCACTATCATCCCTGCGCAACGACATGACCGCCGCCGCGCTGATGATTGCCCCGGAAATCGGTGTGGTGCTCGATTCGCTTTTGGTGGCAAGCGGGGCGACTCTTGTACGGATGAGCGGTTCGGGCGCCACGTGTTTGGCGCTTTTTTCGGGTGACTCAGCGCGCGACAAGGCAGCAGCAGCGCTTCATCCGCACGGCTGGTGGCAGGCGAGCACGCACCTCCGGTAAGAGCACTATCGAGCTCTAACTCGCTGAATTTCAGGGCAATTTAATCGCAGCTTCCGGCGCTTTGATTGGGACGCTGCGGGCTGGCAGCAACCCCAGAAATGCTCAGCGACCTGCTGAAACTCGAAATATTTTTGATTGGCACTCAAATTACGCTTGACCATCTTTTGAGTGCGGCTTAAAGCTTCACTCAGTTGAACTGAGTAACGCTCAAACGTACCGGGCAGCTCCGCCCAAGATTTCGAAAAAAGGAACCGGCTCATGAACAATCGTTTCTTCCTCGCCCCCATCGCCTTCGCCATCAGCGCCGCTTTCATCGGCGCCGCCGCCAGCCCGGCAATGGCCGGCGAATCAAAGACCTGCGTCACCACCCCGGCGCAGCTTCGCGAAGTTGCAGCCACCGCACAGCCCAGTGATCAGCGCCAGGCGCTCAGCCTTGTCGACATCGGTGAAAAGCTTTGCGCCGCCGGCGGTCGCAAGGAAGCCAGCAAGAAGTTCGCAGCGGCAGCAAAACTGCTCGGCACCGATATTGCCTCGCTCAGCGGCGGCCCTGCTGCTCAGTAAGCGATCGAATTCCTTCGATATCCTGACCCCAGGATGCCCTCAGGGGCCGGTGTATCGCCCGCACCGGCCCCTTTTTCTTTGTGTCATGGCCGTCGCTCGCTGATAACATCGTTACAATGCCCAACGGGGGACCGCGATTGACCAGCCATCTGCGCCTTGAAGCGAACGACGGCGTCGCCAGGCTGTTGATCGATCGCCCGGCGCGGCGCGGCGCCATGGACCAGGCAATGTGGGAAGCGCTCCCGGCGCTTGTCGATAGCGCGATGGCTGATCCCGCCGTTCGCGTGCTCGTGGTAACGAACGCCCACCCGGGCATGTTCTGCGCGGGCGCCGATATCGCTGAATTTGCATCGGCGTCTGGCGACAGCGCTTGGCGTGCGCGAAACGGTGCCGCAATCCGGGCAACGCAATTGGCGCTGGCCCGGGCGCCAAAGCCCACTCTGGCAGCCGTTGATGGCGATTCGGTCGGTGGCGGCTGCGGCATTGCAATGGCCTGCGACTTGCGCATTGCCTCGCCAAGGGCGCGGTTCGGCATAACGCCGGCAAAACTCGGCCTCGTCTATCCGCTGCACGACACCAAGTTGCTGGTTGATCTGGTCGGTCCGGCGCACGCCAAGCGGTTGCTCTTTTCCGCAATGTTGATCGATGCGGAAGAAGCGTTGCGAATCGGCCTGATCCAGCAAATTGCCGTCGATCTTGCGGCCGAAGTCGACCGGTTTGCCGCGGCCGTCATTGCCGTTTCGCCCTCTAGCCAGCGCGCCAGCAAGGCCATCATCCGCCGCATCACCGAAGGCGCGCACGACGATGATACGACATCGGTGGCCGGTTTCGACAAGGCGTTCACCGGCGCCGATTTCAACGAAGGCGTCGCCGCATTCCTCGCCAAGCGCAAGCCCGTCTTCGGCCAATGACCGCACCCCGTTTCCTGCCCGGCGATGCTGGCATTCTGCTCATCGCCGATCATGCGTCGAACAGCGTGCCGCCCGGGATCGAACTCGGGGTCGATCCGGCACTGCTGAACACCCATGTCGCCATCGATATCGGGACGGAAGCGCTTGCGGAATCACTCGCCGCCAGCCTTCATGCACCCGCAATCATCGCCACGGTTTCACGGCTCGTGATCGATTGCAACCGGGAGCCCGACGCACCGGACGTCGTGCCCCGCGCCAGCGATGGCCATGTCATCCCGGGCAATCTGGCGCTCAGCGCGGCCGAACGGGCCTTGCGCATCGATGCGATCCATCGACCCTACCACGCCGCCATCGCCGCCCGGATCGCCGGCGTTCGGCCACGGTTAATCGTCAGTCTGCACAGCTTTACCCCCGATCTCGCGACACGGCCCGATGAGTCACGGCCCTGGCCGGTCGGCATATTGCACAATCGCGACGACCGCGCTGCCGTGCTGGCGCTGGAATGGCTGGCAGGGCAGGGGTTGTTGGTTGGCGACAACCTTCCCTATTCCGGACGAGACCTGAACTATACAATGAACAGGCACGCTGAAGCCCATGATATTCCTTACCTTGGTCTGGAAATCAGACAGGACGGCCTCGCCGATCCATCCGGCATCGCGCATTGGGGGGCGATCGTTGCGCGACTGATTCCCGATATCGCTGCAGCCATGCCGGACTGACAGCCGCTTGACGCATGGGCGGCTGCTTGCGCATGAGTCCCGCAACATCGCCCGGGGAACGCATCGTGAGCAAGTTCGACAAGTCCCGTCTGCCAAGCCGCCATGTTTCGGTCGGACCGGAGCGTGCGCCGCACCGCAGCTATTACTACGCCATGGGCCTTACCGAGGAAGAGATCGCCCGGCCGTTTGTCGGCATTGCGTCGGCGGGCAATGACAGCGCGCCGTGCAACACTACATTGGATGCCCAGGCAGATGTGGCGCGAATTGGGGTGAACGAGGCTGGCGGCATGCCGCGCCGATTCAACACTATCACCGTCACCGATGGTATCGCGATGGGCCATCAGGGCATGAAATCCAGCCTTGTCAGCCGTGAGGTAATTGCGGATTCGGTTGAGTTGTCGGTCAGAGGCCATTGTTATGATGCGCTTATCGGTTTTGCTGGATGCGACAAATCGCTGCCGGGCATGATGATGTCCATGCTGCGGCTGAATGTGCCCAGCATCTTTGTTTATGGTGGCTCCATCTTGCCCGGCACTTTCGAGGGCCATGACGTCACCGTTGTCGATGTGTTCGAAGCCGTCGGCGGGTTTGCCGCCGGCACCTGCCCGTTGGCTCGTCTGACCGCACTCGAAAAAGTCGCCTGCCCGGGCCATGGCGCTTGCGGTGGCCAGTTCACCGCCAACACCATGGCCTGTGTCGGAGAGGCTATCGGCCTCAGCCTGCCCAATTCGAACATGACGCCTGCGCCCTATGCGAGCCGCGCCGAAATCGCGATGGCCGCCGGCCGACAAATCATGACCTTGATCGAGCGCAATATCCGCCCACGCGATATCTGCACCCGCGAAGCCTTTGAAAACGCCGCCCGCATTGTTGCCGCCACAGGTGGTTCGACCAACGGCGCGCTGCATTTGCCGGCAATGGCCAACGAAGCCGGTATCGCATTTGATCTGTTCGATGTGGCCGAGATATTTAAATCAACACCTTATATTGCTGATTTGAAACCGGGTGGGAAGTATGTCGCCAAGGACATGCACGATGCCGGTGGTGTCTATATGGTGATGAAGACCTTGTTCGACGCCGGCCTGCTGCACGGCGAATGCATGACGGTGACCGGCAAGACGCTGGCCGAGAATATCGACGAAGTCACCTGGAACCCCGATCAAAAGGTCATTTATCCAGTATCCAACCCGCTGTCCCCAACCGGCGGCGTCGTTGGCCTGACCGGCTCGCTCGCGCCGGACGGTGCCATCGTCAAGGTGGCGGGCATGGCGCGCTTGCAGTTCAGCGGCCCGGCGCAAGTCTTTGATTGCGAAGAAGATTGCTTTGCCGCCGTTGAAGCCCGGCAAATCAGGAAGGGCAGCGTCGTCGTCATCCGATACGAGGGACCACGCGGCGGGCCAGGCATGCGCGAAATGCTGTCGACAACCGCGGCGCTCTACGGCCAGGGGCTTGGTGAGCACGTCGCGCTCATCACTGACGGTCGCTTTTCAGGGGCGACTCGCGGCTTTTGCATCGGCCATGTCGGGCCCGAGGCAGCCGATGGCGGCCCGATCGCGATGGTGGAGGAAGGCGACATCATCAGCATCGACGCCGCGGCCGGCACGATAGACCTGGATGTTGCAGAAGATGTTCTGGCGGCCAGGAAGGCGGCCTGGAAGCCGCGCAGCAGTGATTATCAGTCTGGCGCCATTTGGCGCTTTGGCCAGAACGTCGGCCCGGCGCGGTTAGGGGCGGTCACGCACCCCGGCGCCAGTGCCGAAACCCATGTTTACGCAGATATATGATCTTCGCAACAACGCCGGCTAAGTCTTTGGCGGTGTGACGGGAATACCTGCGCTATCCGGCATGTCGGGCATCACAGGCTGGGGTTGCGCTTGCCTGATGGCTGACCACAGTGGCTCCCCTCGGCCATCACGCGGTATTTCACCATGGGTGCCGCTGGCTTTGCCATGGACGTATAAAAGCGACGGCGCGCAGCCGGAAACGCCCGCCAAACCGCAGGTTGCTACCACCAAAATCAATTTCGAGCGCGCGTTCATGGGCGCGGCTTGTTACACCGCGTCCTGATGAAGACAAGTCCAACATGCTGACCGACGACGCCGGGGGCGCGATGCTGACCATCGGCGCAGGACGGCCATTGCTGACCCCGGCCGCGATGCGCGCCGCCGAGGACGAGGCGATCAAAAGCGGTGAATCGGCGCTCCGCCTGATGGAGCGCGCCGCGGCGGCGGCTGTGCTGGCAATCCAGAGGTTCAGCCCCAATCTGCCGGCGTTGGTGCTGTGCGGACCGGGCAACAATGGCGGGGACGGTTATGCGATCGCCTGCGGTCTGCGGGCGCTCGGTCTGCCAGTCCGGGTCGCTGCCAGCGCCGCGGCCAAGGCGGAGCCGGCAGCGACCATGGCAACGCGCTGGGCCGGAGAAGTCGAATTACTGGAGGCCGCACGGCCGGCGCCGCTGATAATTGACGCCTTGTTCGGCACCGGCCTCACGCGGCCACTGACGCCAGCAGTTGCGGCCGCCATGGAACGGCTGCGCGGTGCCGGGCTGGTTATCGCGATAGACATTGCCAGCGGGATTTCGGGCGCCACCGGCGCCGCGCTTGGCACGCCATTGGTGGCTGATATGACGGTTGCCTTTGGGGCGCTCAAACCCGGTCATGTCATGGGCGCAGGGCTGACGCATTCGGGGCGACTTGTCGTTGCCGAAATTGGTGTGCCGACGATAGCGGACTTGCACCTGGTGCCCCGTCCGCAGCGCCGCCAGCTGCCGCCCGATACCCATAAATATCGCCGCGGTTCGGTATTGGTCATCGAGGGCGACCCGCAGCTTGGCGGCGCAGCTCAACTGACCGCGCTGGCAGCATTGCGGGCGGGGGCAGGGCTGGTCACGCTCATCGGCACTGGAACCGAATCTTTGGCAGCGGCGTTGATGCGGCGCAGTGATACGCAAGGCGTCGCGCTGCTTGCGGACCGGCGAACCGGCGCCATCCCCATCGGTCCCGGCTTGCCCGACGATGAACGCGGTCGGGCATGGCTCGAACGCCTGCTTGGCGGCAGCACACCGTTGGTAATCGACGCCGGCGCACTGGCCTTGCTCGCCAAACATCCTGAAGCCGTTCGCAGCGCACAGGCACCAATCGTTCTGACCCCGCACGATGGCGAATTCAGCACCTTGTTCGGCGAACCCGGCGCAGATCGCATTGCCGCGGCCCGCGCCGCCGCCGCGCGCACGGGCGCCGTCGTGCTGTTGAAAGGCTCCGCGTCCATTATCGCCGCGCCCGATGGCCGCGTCGCAATCAACAACCATGCGGCGGCATGGGCCGCTACCGCCGGCTCTGGCGACGTGCTCACCGGCATTATTGCCGCGCTGCTGGCACAAGGCATGTCGCCGTTCGATGCGGCGCGCGCCGGGGCGTGGCTCCACGGTGATGCCGCGATCCGCGGCGGCCCCGGCCTGATCGCCGACGATATCCCGGCATTGTTGCCCAACGTGCTGGAATCACTATGAACGACCGTGTTGCAATCGTTCGGCTCGCGGCGCGTGGTGACGGTGTCACTGCCGATGGTCGGTTCGTCATCGGGGCTGCGGTTGGCGATCATGTCCGCTTCGCAGCGGGTCATGTCGTCATCGAGCCAGGCCCGGGTCATGTCACGCCGCCCTGCCGGCACATTCCCGACTGCGGCGGCTGCCAACTTCAGCACATTACCGATGACGACTATTGCGCCTTTGTCACCGATCGCATTGTCAGGGCGCTGGCGTTTGTCGAGGTCGTTCCCGAACATGTCATGCCGGTGGCGATTTCGCCCCCCAAAAGCCGACGCCGATCATCGCTGCGCGCCGTAAAGCGTCAGGGCAGGCTGACGCTGGGGTTCAACGCCGAGGCCAGTCATACGATTGTGGATATGCAGCAATGCGAGATACTTCTGCCGGAACTCTACAATCTTGTATCACCCGTCCGCGACCTGTTGAAGGCCTCGCTCGGTGAAGGACAGGGCGCCGGTGTTACGCTGACCGCCAGCGATTCCGGGGTCGATCTGATGCTCGCCAATGTCCAGGCCGAACGGCTGGAACAGATCGAACGGCTGACTGATTTCGCCAATGCCCATGACCTCGCGCGGCTGTCGATCGAAGGTGCACATGGGGTTGAAACCGTAGCAATGGCGCGCATGCCCATGCTGTCCATGGGCGGCATCCCCGTCGCGCTACCGCCGGCACCGTTCCTGCAGGCCACGCGCGAGGGTGAGGCTGCGCTCGTTGCGGCCGTTGCCGATGCGGTCGGCGGCGCGGGACGCATCGCCGATCTGTTCTGCGGCCTCGGCACCTTTGCGCTGCCGCTTTCTGCAAACGCAAAAATCACCGCTGCCGATGCGGCGGGGCCAGCCGTTGCCGCCTTGTCTGCTGCCGCCCGCCAGCATCGCCGCCCGCTGACGCCAGAGCACCGCGATCTCTTCCGTCGGCCGCTGACCGCGCTTGAGCTTGCCAGCTTCGACGCGGTGGTTTTCGATCCTCCACGCGCAGGTGCCCAGTCCCAGTCGGCGGCGCTCGCCCAATCGACAGTACCGATCATTGTCGCCGTATCGTGCAATCCCAACACCTTCGCACGCGATGCAGCCATATTGTGCAAGGGTGGGTATCGGTTGAAGAAATTATGGCCTGTCGCGCAGTTCCGCTGGTCAACCCATGTGGAACTTGTTGCCATGTTCGAACGTTGATCGATCTGGTGGCGCAGACTTGAGCGAGCGGCATGCAGTGCGAGCGAATCCATGGGGCGTACAGGGGGCTCCGGCACCTACGCCCGACATGGCCGATTTCGGGGTTGGCGCCGTGCTGGATCGAACGCAGTTGCCCGACGCATCAGGCCGCTTTGAGCACCGCGATGAAACGGTTGCGCCACCACATGATATCTTCCTGAGAGACATTGTCGAACAACGGCTGCCAGCGGGCGATCCGTTCTTCAAGCGGCATTGACAGCGCCTTGTCGATCGCATCGGCGATATCTTCGGCGCTGTAGGGGTTGATAAGCAAGGCCTCGTGCAATTGTTCGGCGGCACCGGCAAAGCGGGACAAGATGAGTACGCCGGGGTCTTGCGGATCCTGCGCCGCAATATATTCCTTGGCGACCAGATTCATGCCGTCGCGCAGCGGAGTCACCAGCCCGGCACGCGCCGCACGATAAACACCGGCCAGCTTGTCCCGCGGATAGCCCTGGTTGACATAATTGAGCGGCACCCAATCGATATCGGCAAAGGCGCCATTGATTCTGCCTGATAGCGCATCGAGCTGGTCACGGATGTCCCTGTAGCTTTGCACGGCAGCCCGCGACGGCGGGGCGATCTGCAGAAAATAGACTTTCGAATGGGCTTCGGGACGGGTTTCGAGATAGCGGCGATAGCCGTTGAAGCGTTCTTCCAACCCCTTTGAATAGTCCAGCCGATCGACGCCGACGATCATTGCGCGACCGTTCGAACCAGTAACCATCCGGCGGTGCGTTTCGACGGCGGCCGGGCTTGTGGCGCTCGCCGCAAAGTCCGCCGCGTTGATGCCGATCGGGCAGGCTATCGCCGTTATGGTCCTTCCACCGACGGTCACGCTATCGTTGTCGCCGATGGTCCCGCCCATCTGGTTGACGACATAATCATGGAAGGTTTCCAGCCATTCCCGCGTCTGGAACCCGATAACATCATAGGCAAACAACGCTTCGGCAAGCCGGCGATGGTCGGGCAGGGCGGTCATCAACTGGGTTGGCGGCCAAGGGATGTGCAGAAAGAAGCCCATTCGATTGGCAAGCCCCTGTTGTCGCAGAACCCAGCCAAGCGGGATAAGATGATAATCATGCACCCAGACGATGTCGTCGGGCAGTATATGCGGACCGATCACCTTGCCGAAAACGCGGTTTACGCGTTCATAGCCACCCTGAAAATCGCGTTCGAACTCCGTGAGGCCAAGCCGAAAGTGAAACAGCGGCCACAGGGTGCGGTTGGCATAGCCATCATAATATTCCTCCACATCCTGTTCGGGCAAGTCGATTGTCGCCGACGTCACCCCGTCATGGGTCGCAAAGCGCAGGTCGCCGGTTTCACCGATATCTCCAGACCAGCCGAACCAGATGCCTTCGGCTTCGCGCAAGGCCGCTGTCAGCGCAACGGCAAGCCCGCCCTGCGCACCCACAGTTGCGCCATCGGGAGCCCCCGGTCGGTCGGCAGTGGGCGCCTGCACCCGGTTGGATATGATGATCAGCCGGCTCAGCGGATAGCACTCCATGGCTGGCTCAGGAGAACGGCGCAATTGATCATGCCGACAAGCGAATAGGTTTGCGGATAATTGCCCCAAAGTTCGCCCGTAACCGGGTCTATATCCTCGGACAGCAGTCCCGCCGGCGTGCAACGCGCCAGCATTTCCTCGAATAATTCCCGGGCGTCGACATCGCGCCCGGTGAAATGCAACGCTTCGATCAGCCAGAAGGTGCAGGCGTTGAAGGCAGTGCTGGGCAAGCCGAAATCATCTTCCGTGGCATAGCGCAGCATGTGCGAGCCGCGCCTCAGCGCCTGTTCAACCGCGGCCAGCGTGCCGAGAAAGCGCGGGTCGTCCGGCGCCAAAAAGCGCAATTCGAGCAGTTGCAGGATGCTGGCATCGAGATCGTCGCCGGCAAAGGTTGCGGACATGCGGTTGGTTTCCGGCCGCCACGCCGCTACCTCGATGCGGGCGCGCATCGTATCGGCGCGCGCTGCCCAGAACGCGGCGCGGTCGCCAAGCCCGAGCACGGCGGCGGCATTGGCCAGCCGGTCGCACGCCCCCCAGCACATCGCCGCCGAATAGGTATGGACATGGGATCGCGTCCGCAATTCCCAAAGCCCGGCATCGGGCTGGTCATATTTCTCCCAAGCGCGCTCGCCGATCGGTTCCAGCGCCTCGAAATCCCCCACTCCTGCCATGCGGAACAGCCGGTGATCGAAAAACGCCTGCACGTTCGACAGGATGATCTGGCCATAGGCGTCGTGCTGGACCTGCTCATAGGCCTGGTTGCCGACGCGCACCGGGCCCATGCCGCGATACCCGCTCAAGCCCGGGGCTTCGCGCTCGGTCAGCGTTGCTTCGCCATCAACCGCGTACAGTGGCTGGATATGCCCGCCGGCGGCATTGTCGACGATATTGCGCAGATATTCGAGATACCCTTCCAGTACATCCAGCGCGCCGAGGCGGTTCAGCGCCTGGATCGTGTAATAGGCATCCCGAACCCAGCAATAACGGTAATCCCAATTGCGGCCCGACCCGGCGTGTTCTGGAATCGAGGTGGTCATGGCAGCAACGATGGCGCCGGTTTCCTCGTGCTGGCACAGCTTCAGCGTTATCGCGGCGCGGATCACCGCCGCTTGCCATTCCTGCGGGGTTGCCAGCCCACGCACCCATTGGCGCCATTCCCCCTCCGTCCTGGTCTGCATGGTTTCCAGCGCCAGCCCGATATCGTCGGCGAAACTTTCGTCAGGCCCGAAGAAAAAGTGCAGCGGCCGTTCGACCCGGAAAAGCCGTTCTTCCTCGATCCAGCCGATCGGCGCTGTGGTGGAAAGCCGCATGACCGTATTGGCGACAAGATAGCGGATGTGGTTCGATCCGCGCGTGTGGCCAGCGCGCACTGCGCCCCAGTTCCGCGCCGGGCGCAGTCGCACGCGGATGCGCGGTGATCCGGCCAGCGGCCGCACGATACGCACAAACGCGGTCGGCCGGTATATGCGCCCCTGATGCTGGTAGCGCGGTGCGAAATCGGTAATTTCGATTGCGTTGCCATCGCCGTCGACCTTGCGCGTTACCAGCACCGCCGTGTTGCGCACATACGCCTGTGTGGTTTCGACGACTCCATCAAGATCGATATCCCAAAACCCATGGGCGTCAGCACTACCGGCAGCAGCCGCATCGAGCAGGGAGGAAAAGGCGGGATCGCCGTCGATGCGCGGCAGGCAACCCCAGACAAATCGCCCGGCGCGATCGACCAACGCCGATACCTGGCAATTGCCGATCGGCCAGAGATCAAGCGTCGCCGTCATGCAGCGTCCTGCCGCAGCCAGGCGTGCACTGCCGCTGGGCGAGGGAGACGATATTGCGCGTCCGTCGGCCGCGGCAGCCCCACCAATATGCCGGCACCGCCCAGCGCCGTTGCTGCTACAAAGCCGACTTCGTCAGTCACATCATCGCCGATGAAGACCGGGTGGGTGCCAGCCATCGCCGGTTGGGCCATCATCCAGCGAATCGCAGTATCCTTGCCGCCGCCCGGTAGCCGTAATTCGATCATCATCTTGCCTTCCTGCACGACAAGGTTGCATTCCTGGGCCAACTGTTGGGCCAGCGATCGCGCAGCAGCGCCCACGCCCGGGCAGCGGCGATAGTGCAGGGCAACGCCGAAACTCTTTTCTTCGACAATCGCGCCGACATGCGCCGCAGCAAAGCCGTGCATCCGCTCTGCTGCCAAATCAAACGTTGCGGGCCGCTCGGGCCGGTAATCGAGACCACGCCAACGCATTTCAATGCCATGGCTGCCCGCCAATCCTACCCGTTGCGCCAATGGCCCCAGCATCGTGTCCAATTGCGCCAGCGAGCGGCCGCTGACGATTGCCAGCCTCCCGTCAAGGTTCGCATCAAGATCAAGGAGCAGCGCGCGCAGATCTTTGTCCGCCGTCACCGCATCCGGCTGGTCGATCAAGTCCACCAATGTGCCATCAAAATCGAGAAACAGGCTGGCGCCATCCAACAGGGCATAAGGCGGATCCGGTAATATATGACTGGCATCCGCCCGGATAATCGCCTCCTGCTTGAATTAGGCCGAAGCCGTAGTTTTACCCGCCGGTCGCAATGCCACAAGGAAAATAGCTGTTTTCAGCGCGGATTATCGGTTTTCGTGGCGGAAAGGGTGGGATTCGAACCCACGGTGAAGTTACCCCCACGACGGTTTTCAAGACCGTTGCCTTAAACCACTCGGCCACCTTTCCTCAGTCACCCTCATGGCGAGCAGGCGCGGCCGCTGCAAGCCCCGCATTTCAAACCGGGTCAGCGCCAAATGGTCTTGTGGCTGGTCGCAACCGCTTTGCTGTGCCATTTAAGCGGCCATGTCGCGTATTTTGATGCTTGCCTTGGGGTTGCTCGCCCCTGCTGCGCCGGTTTTTGCCGCCGCCACTGCGCCTGCCGCCGCGACAAGCGACCAACCAGCCGAACAGCCAACACCGGATGGCATGATCGAACCAGCCGACGCGCCACCGGAGGTCGCGACGGTCGATGGCCAGACCTTCGCACAATGGCTCGCCGGCTATCGCGCTGCCGCCAAGGCGCGCGGCGTATCGGCGGCGACGCTGGATGGCCTGCTTGGTGGATTGACCGCGTCCGACAGGGTTGTCGAGCTTGATCGCGGTCAACCCGGCGACAGCAGCGCCGGCCCCGCCCGGTTCGACAACTACCTTGCGCGACGGCTCGACGCCGCGCGAATTCGGGCCGGCAATGCCGCCGCCTCCCGGATGTCGACAGAGCTTGCCGCCACACGCGCCAGCACCGGCGTGCCGGCTTCCATCGTGCTCGGCATCTGGGGCATGGAAAGCAGTTATGGCGTCGTCACCGGCAATTTCGACGTGACGCGCAGCCTGGCAACCCTGGCCTGGGATGGCCGCCGCCGGGCGCTGTTCACCAAGGAACTCGATGCTGTCGTCGCCATCGTCGAACGCGGGTTGGCCAATCGCGACACGTTGAAGGGCAGTTGGGCCGGCGCGATGGGACAACCGCAATTCCTGCCGTCCTCCTATCTCGCCTACGCCCGCGACGGTGATGGTGATGGCCGCATCGATATCTGGCGGTCCGATGCCGATACCATCGCTTCTATCGCCAACTATCTTGCCCGCCACGGGTGGCGCGCTGACATCGGCTGGGGCCAGATCGCCGCCGTACCGGCGACGCTCAATCGCGAAAATATCCGCGATCTCAGGCTGCCAACGAGTTGCGTGCGCCCGCTGGAACGCCATAGCCGCTGGATCACTGCCGGCGAATGGAAGGCGATGGGCGTGACGAGTGCAACGCCGTTGCCGCCCGATGACACGCCGATGACTCTGGTGGAACCGGATGGGCCGGGGCAGGGCGCCTATCTGACGACAGCCAATTATCGGGCCATCATGGATTATAACTGTTCCAATTTCTATGCGCTGTCCGTGGCGCTGCTGGGCGATGCGATTGCAACCCCGGCTCAATAGCATCGCCCTGCTCGGACTGGCGGTCGGACTTGCCGGCTGTGCCGGGCAGGGGCAGCGTGCGCCGATCGGCACTTCGATCGCGCCACCGCCGACGTCGCAACGGCCGACAACGGCACCCAACCCACGGGCGCCAAAGATCGGCAAACCATATCAGGTATTCGGCACCTGGTATTACCCGGCGGATGATCGGGAATATGATCAACGCGGCGTCGCCAGCTGGTATGGGCCTGGGTTTCACGCGCTCAACACCGCCAACGGCGAAACCTATGATCAACAAGGGATCAGCGCGGCGCACAAGACCCTGCCGCTGCCCAGCTATGTAGAGGTCGAAAATCTCGACAATGGCCGCCGATTGACGGTGCGGATCAACGACCGCGGCCCCTTCGTGGATGGTCGCATCATCGATCTGTCGCAACGCTCGGCCCAGTTGCTGGGTGTTGACCGGCCGGGCACCGCGCGGGTGCGGGTGCGGCGTGTTTACCCCGATGCCGCTACAATCGCGAGCCTCGAGCCGACAGGCAAGCCGGCCGCCGTTCCCGTGTTGATTGCCGCTGCACGTGCCTCTGCGGCACCGAATGCGACCGCCCCGCCTGTCGCTGCGCCTGTCGCCGTGACGCTGGTTGAACTACCCGCCAGTTCGCGGCAAGCTACCGCTGTCGCACCTCCGGCAACGCTCGTGCCCACCACAGCCCGCAGCAGTTTCGTCCAGGTCGCCGCGCTATCCGATCCCGGCCGGATTGCCTGGCTCAGCGGCTATCTTGGTAGCTTTGGCTCTGTTGTGACGGAACGCATTGCGTCAGGGCTCACGCGCATCCGCCTTGGTCCTTATGAAAGCATCGATTCCGCCAACGCCGCGCTGGCGCGCGTGCAAGCGGCGGGCTACACCGATGCACGTCTGATCCCCGGCAAGGTCCTGCGCTAGGCCCGCCCCGGAAAGCCAACCCTCCGCCGTTCCTCTTGCCCCCCGAAAGTGTTGCAACCGATGCGTTCCATCCTGTTCCTTGCCCTTCTTGCCACCGTCGCCCCCGCCGCGGCCCAGGCCCCCAGCTTCAACACCCCCGCCGTCTATGCCTATATGAAGGACCTTTCGAGCGGCACGGTGCTCTATGCCAAGGAGGCCGACAAGCACATGCCGCCGGCATCAATGGGCAAGATGATGTCCGTTTATGTGGCGTTTCAGATGATCAAGCGGGGCGAGGCGCGTCTGGATCAAACAGTTACCGTCCGGCCCGAAACCTGGACGAAATGGCACTCGCAAGGTTCGACGATGTTCCTGTCGGTGAACGAGCAGGTCAGCGTGGAAAACCTGTTGCACGGCATCGTCACGCTTTCGGGCAATGATGCCTGTGTCGTGCTCGCCGAAGGCCTTGGCGGTACCGAGCAGAATTACGTCGCTCTGATGAACCGCGCTGCGAAGCAGCTGGGACTCAAAAACTCGCATTTCGCCAACACCAATGGCTGGCCAGACCCGAACGAATATGTCTCGGCACGCGATCTGGCCACCATTGCCGAAGCGACGATCCGGGATTTCCCTGATCTTTACAATCGCTTCTATGCCCTTGATAAATTTACCTGGGGCAAGACACTCGGCGCCGGGCAGGACATTACGCAAGCCAATCGCAACCCGCTTTTGGGCCGTGTCGCCGGCGCAGATGGCTTGAAAACCGGCCATACCGAAGAAGCCGGCTATGGCTTTACCGGGTCCGCAGTGCAAAACGGCCGTCGCATCGTCATGGTCGTCGCTGGGCTGTCTTCGTTCAACGAACGCATTTCATCTTCCATCGATTTCATGAATTGGGGTTTCAACGCCTGGACTGCGGCACCTGTCGCCAAGGCAGGGCAGCAGTTGCAAATGGCAAAGGTGCATGGCGGCGCCGAAACCGAGGTTGCCCTGGTCGCACCGCGTGATCTGTTCGTCACCGTGCCCCGCGGCTTTGCCAGCGAGCGCAAGACCCGGATCGTGCCGCGCGGCGAAATCACCGCCCCGCTGAAAAAGGGCCAGACGGTCGCCGATATCATCGTATCGGTGAAGGGCCTGCCCGATACGAAGCTGCCACTCGTTACGGCGGCAGCGGTCGCCGAGGCCGGCCCGGTTCTGCAATTCTGGAACTGGCTGAAGTCGCTGGTCGGCTTCTAAGCGCGCAACGGTGGCAGGCCGCTTCATCAGCTTTGAGGGCGGCGAGGGCAGTGGCAAGTCCACCCAGGCGCGAATGTTGGCAGACGACCTTAGAAAAGCTGGTCAATCCGTTGTTTTAACGAGAGAACCAGGCGGAACAGTCGGCGCCGAAGCCATTCGCGACCTACTCGTCAACGGTGAACCGGATCGCTGGTCAGCCTGGAGCGAGGCCTGCCTCGTCACAGCCGCCCGGGTCGATCATGTCGCGCGAGTCATCCGCCCGGCGCTGGCTAGAGGCGACTGGATCATCTGCGACCGTTATTTCGATTCGACCCGCGCTTATCAGGGGGCAGGCAAGGGCATCGCCGACGCCGATCTCTGCAGCCTTCACGCCCATGCGACTGGTGATCTTTGGCCTGATCTTACGATCATTCTGTCCGCAGCGGCCGGCGTTGGGCTAGAGCGTGCCGGCTCACGCGGCGGCGGGGAAGGGCGGTTTGAAGCGCATCAGGCTGAATTTCACGCCCGCGTCACGGCCTTTTTCAACGCGCTGCCTACCCGCGAGCCAAAGCGCTGCATCGGTTTTGACGCAACGCTTGCCATCGCCGAACTAGCGGCACGAATACAGGCCCATGTACGGGCCCATCTGTTGCAATGATCGGCCATGACGAAAACATCGCGGACTTCAAGGCGGCGTTCGAAGGCGGCCGCCCGCATCACGCCTGGCTGCTGACCGGGCCACAAGGCCTGGGCAAGGCGCTGTTCGCTCGACTGGCGGCGGTATGGGTACTGGCTGGCCGGCCTGACGTTTCCAATTTCGATGTCGATCCTGAAACACCGGCCGCGCGCTTCGTCGCCGCCGGTAGCCATATCGATTTCAAGATCATCGAGCGTATCGAAAGCCCGACCACCGGCAAGTTGCGCGGCGAGATCGTCATCGAACAACTCATCCGTCGTCCCAATTCCAATGTCTCGCCGCTCAGTGACCTGCTCAAATCGACACCGGCATTGTCCGACTATCGCGTCGTGATCATCGATGCCGCCGACGACATGAACCGCAGCGTTGCCAATGCGTTGTTGAAGAATCTTGAAGAACCGTCCCCGGGCACGCTGTTCCTGCTCATCAGCCATATGCCTGGCCGACTGTTGCCGACGATTCGTTCGCGCTGCCGCACGCTGCGGTTCCAGCGCCTCGCCGATACAGCAGTCGACGCAATTCTCGATGCCGAAACCATCGGCCTCGATGATGAAGACAGGGCGACGCTGGTCCGCATCGCGCATGGGGCACCGGGGCGGGCGCTGCGTTTTGCCGAAAGCGGGATCGCGGCGCTGGAGGAACAACTTGCCGAACTGGCTGTCACCCCGTCAGCCGCCGCACCCGGTCGGGCGCAGGCACTTGCCCGCAGCCTTGCCGGCAAGGCCAATACGCAGCGCTATGAAGCGTTCCTTGAACTCGCCCCCGCCATGCTGGCCAACGCCGCCCGCACGCGCCGCGGCCCGGCGCTGGCCCGCACCATTGCCGATTGGGAGGCCGCAACCCAACTCGCCGCCGGCGCCGTTGCCCTGTCGCTGGATCCGCAAGCAGTCGGGTTCGACATCGCAACCAAAATCGCGGGCCTCGCCACCAGCTGAAATCGGTGACGCCTGGCACCGCGCCTGTTGCAACGCGGCACAAACTCCCGCATTCCCTCGCCGCATGGGTAACCGTTTCTACATCACCACAGCCATCGCCTATCCGAATGGCAAGCCGCACATGGGCCATGCCTATGAAGCGATTGCCACCGATGCCATTGCCCGGTTCAAACGGCTGGATGGCCATGACGTGCGTTTTCTGACCGGCACCGATGAGCATGGCCTGAAGATCGCCCAGGCGGCGCGGGCGGAAGGTGTGGAGCCGCGCGCTTATGTCGATCGCACATCGCAACCGTTCATCGATCTGGACCGGCAATTGGGCATCAGCTTCGATCGGTTCATCCGCACCACCGATGCCGATCACAAGGCGCTGTGCCAGCAATTGTGGCAGCGCATGGCCGACAAGGGCGACCTGTATCTGGGCCGCTACGAAGGCTGGTATTCGGTTCGTGACGAAGCCTATTATGACGAAAGCGAACTGGTTGCCGCCGAGGACGCCGCCGGGCAGGTGGTGAAGCTGTCGCCGCAGGGCACGCCGGTGGAATGGACGATCGAGGAAAGCTGGTTCTTCAAGCTTTCGACCTATGCGCAACCGCTGCTCGATCTTTACTTAG